>CAYUDF010000030.1:0-11367 GCA_964443465.1 uncultured bacterium | reverse complement strand
ACGCGTATGTCGCGCTGGCCGAGTTCCCACCGGCCAGTTGACATCGTTACTGCAGGCGTGTCAGCGGACATAGGAGAGCAGGCTCCTCACTCGAAGGTGTATCCAGCCGATTGTGTTCAGCAAAGGCCGGCGCCCAGTATATATAATGACGTCCGCCTGTCCTCCGGCGCGGAGCAACCCAACCGCCGTACCTGAGTCGAACCCGATGATCACCGGAAATCGCTGCGGGTCGCGAAGCCAACCCTGTGTGCCCTGCACCGTGGGCAGATCGCCGCGGTTGGTGACACCCGCCGCCGAGGCGACTCCATAACCAACACTTCTGACGGTGCCGCTGAACACGCGCCCCGGGGCAACATCCAGAACAAACTCGACCCGGTCTCCGATCTCAACCCTCGAGATGTTGTTTTCGCGCATGTCCGCCTGTATCCACACATCGGTTGTTGATACAAACGTGGCCAGCGGCTGGCCCACCGCTGCATAAAAGCCGACGTCCACGTTAAAACTTTCGATCGCTCCGGCCGTGGGAGCGTGTATCGTGGTGAACGCAAGGTCGAGCTGCGCCTGTTCCAGGGCTACGATCGCCGCGCGCAGCTGGGGATTGTCGGGACCGGTAACGCCCAGTTGTTGCTTCGCCTTGTCGAGGTCGGCTTCAGCGGACGCAACTCTTGCAATCGCCTGGTCCAGAGAGGTTTCCGTCCGATCCCGATCGGCCTGCGACAGGGCGCCGGGGTTTTTTTCAATTATCTGCTGGGTACGGTCGAAGCTGCGCTGCGACCTGTCGAGGGAGGCTCGAGACGAGCCCAGGCGGCCAGCCGCCGATTTGACCGTCGCCGTCAAGGCTCCCACCTGCTGCGCCGCGTTGTCCAGAGCCGCTTCCGCCTGGCGCACGGTCAGTTCGAAGGGGCGGCGATCCAGCTGAAACAGCACGTCACCTTCGGCCACGACGCTGTGCAGTCGTACGGCCACTTCTGTCAGGTGCCCGGAAACACGTGGTACAACGGGTATGACCAGGCCCTGGACCCTCGCCTGGTCGGTGTACGGGGTGATCCGGTCGGCAAACAGATACCAGACAAACACAACTGCACACGCGATCAGGACGATCCGCGTAATCCGGCGGATCGGGTCTTTTTTAGGCGGTGCCTTATCCGGCACCGCCGGTTCCGGGTTGTGCGCCGGTTTCTCCGCCGTCTGTGGCGCGGCTGGTTTTTGCGGGTCCCGGTTCAAATCATCGGACATCGAATATTACCTCTTTATAAAGACCATATCAGGAGCCGGCTGTATCAGACTCCGTTGATCCGCTTTCTTCGTCCTTTGCGCTTTCAATCCACAGCGAGAATATCTCATAACCGATCGCAAATATCACCGGACCGACAAACAATCCTACCACGCCGGCGCCCAGCATACCGCCGATGGCGCCGATCAGAATCACCAGCATCGGGACCTTCAGACCGCGTCCCATCAGTATCGGTTTCAAGAATCCATCGGCCCCGCTGACGATCAGGGCATAGATCGCAAATACAATCTGCCACACCGTACTCATGTCGGTGGTAAACACATACACAATAACCGGCGCAATAATCAGTAACGGCGGCAACTGAATAATGGCAACCACAATGACCAGTACCGCCCACAATCCCGCCGCGGGCACATTCGCCAGGGCCATCCCGACTCCGGCCAGTAAACCCTGTATCAGCGCGATCAGAATCACACCCTTGACCACGCTTTGAATCGTCGCGCCCGCGGTCGTGACCATGTCCGCCCCCATATCCCCACCAAGCCGCCTCCCGATATTACGCGCCATCCGGCCTGCCCCTGCGGAATTCATCAATAAGATGCCGGCAATAATAAGCGCGATAATACAGAACAATATGCTGGCGCCCAGCGCGGTAAATGACGAAATCAGCCACTCACCCAGCGCCTCGAGCTGGGGCTGTATCTTGATCGCCGCCGCCCTGGCGTTTTCACTGGCGAGCAGCGCGAAGTCATATGCTTTTTCTCCGATGACCGGCCAGGTTTTTACATTTTCCGGGGGTGGCTTGATGTCAAAAGTACCATCCTTTAATTCGTGGCCCACCCTCACGGTGCCGTCAACCAGCGATTCCATCAGGTAAAACGTGGGGATAATTATGACAGCCAGACTGATTACGATAAACAGCGTGCCTGCCAGGCGGTTGCGTCCGCCGACCAGCTTTTTCATCTTCAGAAACAGGGGGTGCAGGGCCACGGCAATAATGATGGCCCAGATGACCGGCATCATAAACGGCCGGAAGATGCTGAAACACGACATAACAATAATCGCGACAATAGCGAGCCGGACCGCGATATCGAGCGCTTTGCTCAGATAATCGGGATCTCGGGACGGGACGGGGTGGGTGTTCATAACCTCTCCTTTTAGTCGAGCTGAATCCTTTTGCTCTGCCTCCGGTTGCTCTCCAGTTAGTGTAACCGAAATCTTACCGGGGCGACAAAAAGAAAAGGCCCCCCGGGGAGGAGCCCTTTCAAGCTATTCTGTGTCGGACGATCTTTATTTATCGAAGCTGAAGTTGAAGATCGGGAAAATGGGCAGCATGCCGCCGTTTTTGATGATGTTGATCAGGCCGATCTGGATGCCGTGCAGTTGAACAGCGTAGTTGACAACACCCAGCTGGAGGCCGATGTAATCGTCTGAAACGGTGACTCCGGACGCCTGCAGTCCCTTGCCACTGCCGTTCATCGTAAAGAGCCAACCCGACTGGACCCCCAGCGCGTGGCCGTCCGTTACTATAACCGGCGCTGACTGCCAGCCGCTGAAGTTCCCCATAACGCGGTTGATGATTCCCCACTGGACGCCAACCGCATCGCCGGTCACCCAGTTGGCAACCCCGATGTCAAGACCGGTCATTGCGGAGTTATTTCCATAAATCAGGTTGAAGCGAAAGCCTTTGATGGGAACGTCTCGCTTGTATATCTGGACGGGGTCAAAAAGCGAAAGATTGATGGGTTTGGTATTATCCTGAGCGAATACCGCTGGTGCAACGGCGGTCAGAATAAATACCGCCATCACTATAGACAGGACTTGTTTCATAAAAATCTCCTCTTGAGAAGGGCTGAAAATAACTGGCCTATTAAAACAAATACAAAACCGATTGTCAACGGATGAGCGTATTTTAATGTGTTTACCGGACCCGGTCTCGTTGGAGCGTGGCTTTTTCCTGGCTGCCGATGTAGATACCAATGTCGGCTCCGGACTGTCCGTAAGCAAGATCGAAGCGAACCATCACCATCGACGGAACAATCAATCGCAATCCGATACCACCGCCGCCAATCCAGTTCTGGTGAAACTCATCCCCGTTGGTCCATGCCGTACCCACGTCGGCAAACGCGGCCGCCTGAAATCCGAGGGCCTGCTTGAGAAACCAAACCTCGTATTGCCTCAATTTCCCGAAGCTGTACCAGTATTCCACGGTGTTGATAAACTGGTTCTTGCCCTCACGCGCGCCTAGTTCCCAACCTCTTACCGTGTTGGTACCACCCAGTACGAACTGCATGTACACGGGAATATCGACTCCAACCTCACCAGTTGTAAGTGTGGTCAGCGAGTAAACGGCGATGGACTGTCGGGCGCCTTCCACCTGGAAGTAGCGGCGTACATCGAGGTTTCCCTGCCAGTAGTCGCTTTCGGTGTCGAACAGTCCGAACTTGCTGATCAGTATCTCTCCCCACCAACCGCTGGTCGGATAGTTTTGCAGGTTACGTGTATCGAGCTGGAACGACAGACCGACCCCGGGGATGTTATCGCGGTTGTCAGGGTCCAGCGTGATACCGGACTGGTCGCTCTTAACCCCCAGATACGAAATACGGGGGCCGAGTTTCAAATTGTTGTTGAGGTTGGGCGCGTAGATCAGCGTAAAGTCATCGCTGGATTCGTCGAATTCCCACACCTTGTTGCGGCGCTCCATGTGGAAATAGTCCAACTGAAAACCGTTCCAGGGGTGGGACCCCGGATACCATGGGTCCTTGTACCGGATACCGATATTGGTCGCCCCTCCAAACCGTATCCACGTGGATATTCTTGAAGCAATACCAAACAGGTTGGGAGACGACAGCGCGACGCCGATCTCGAGACCGTTCTCTTCGGTAATTTTGATACTGGGGGCGGGGATGTACGGGTTGACTTCGGCGACGGATACTACCAGCACAACTCCGTCCAGTTCGTCGATCGTATCGAATTTGACAGCGGTAAAAATGCCGAGTTGGATCAGCCACTTGCTGTCGAGACGGGCCTTTTCTTCCGTGTATACTTCTCCGACCTTTGACGCCATCGTGAGTCTGAACACAGAACCACGCGTGTGTTCGGCGCCTTCGATACGGATTTCCTTGATTACCTTTCCAAAAACCAGATTTTCCGAGAACGGGTTGGGGACGTCCGTTACCTTGACCCAGGAACAACCCGTGAAGCCCAAGGCAACAGTGGCGAACAGCGCCAGACTCAATACCAAACGGTATCTGCACATCAGGAGGACAACTCTCTCAACTGTCGAAGGATCCCATCAAGGCGACGATTAAAAAATTTGCATCGGGGACCAGTCTGTTGTTGATACCTTCGTAGTACCCGCCTTCATCGCCGGTAGACCGGTCGTAACGGTACTCCAGGCTGGCCACCAGCTTGTGGGCGGCTTCCGGAAAGAACGAGTATTTAACGGTGGTTGTGTATGCCTGGATCAACTGACTGGCCCCGGAAATGAGGCCGTCGGGATCGGAATAGAACTCCGGCCGGAACGCGAGACTCCACCGGTCGGTCGCGTTCCATCGCGTCCACACGGCGCCGGCCACCCAGTTGTACGTCGGATAACCCGCGACGTCCGCCTGCTTTTCGGTTCCGGCGTAAAACTCGGCAGCCACAAGATACGGCCCCCGGCCCCACTCCAGGATCGTATCCGCGAAAAACCGCCAGTATTGGATGTCGGTATCGCCCTGATCCGGACCGTAGTACAGGTTTTGTTTGAACGTGACCTCGGAGGATATCGACCAGGCAACCTGAACACCGTAACTTGGAACGTCGTTTATACTTTCGAGATAGTTGTACCCGGTGACGACGTGCAGCGACAGATCCAATTTGTCCGTCAGGGGGTAAGCGGCCTGCAAACCGATCAAAAAATAAGGAATGTTGTCGGTCAGGTAACCCCGCGTGTAGGTGGGATTGGGGATGGCGTCATATGATTCGTAACCGATATAGGCGCCGAACAGTCCTCCCGTCACAATCAGGCCGTTCCCCACTCCGAACAGATAAGAAACATTTATGGCACGGAGATGTTTCAGCTCTTCGGCGTTTCGAACCCGATCGCTTTCCTCGGTGAGAGCCAGCGGTTTCGTGTCCACGCCCCCCTGCAGGCCAAGTTCCACACCCCAACGGGAATTATCGGTCGCGGCATGTTGCAGATAAACCATCGCCATGTTGACACGGGATTCGTTGACTTCAAAACTGGTCCCCTTGCTCCGCCAGATACCGTTTTCGGGGTCATTGAAGTCGCCGGTGTACCCGAGGTCCAGGTAGGCGCCGTATTGCCACGCTTTATCTGAATCTGTGCTCTCCGCCGTCCAACCTGCTGCGGACCACGAAAAAAGCAACAACACACACAACAAACCGGATATTCGGCGGCCTTTGATCATGGAGGCCATTCTATACAGTTTCGAATTCGGTTGCAACCCGGGAGCGTTTCCGTTTGATTATCAGACTCCTGATTTGCTAGGCTGACCCGAACCGGGAGGAAATTGTGAAACCGTCAACGAAAATATTTCTCATTCTGGTCCTCGTTCCCTTACTGACAGCGACAGGGGACGTCGATCAGATCGCGGCTCAGCAAACCAACGAACACCAGGAACTCCTGGAAGGGGTGTCCGCCGAGGATTTGGGCGAACGGGCGGCCGACCTGGTCTTGCGTATCAGATCGGAAATCGACGCCGGCGACATCTACCGCCGGAAGCTGGCGAATGCCGGCGCCGAAGACAGCCTTGTGTTCCGGCTCCAGATCGCCACGCACCGGGTGCAGCTCCTGTCCGATATCCACGATCTGGCGGACGTCCTGGTCGACATGGAAAAAGAAGAACCCAGGGCGGAACTGCGAGCCGAAGTCGAGGAGTTGTGTGCGTTTGTCACCCCGCTTTTGTGGCCGCATATCAACGACCTCCGCCACGAAATCGACTCTTTTCGAAACAAGAGGTCTACAACGACGGTTCAGGACCGACCGGCACTGGAGGACCGGATCACACGGCTGAGCGGCCGCCTGGACGACGGATTCGATTTCAGCCGGACACACATCGAAAAACTGGAAAAGCTGGGGATGGACGCAACCGCAGCCACAACCACGTACAAAGCTCTGATGGCCGACCGAGCCGGAGAACTGTCGGGGCGCATAAACTTCGCCCTCGAACGCATTGACGAACTGGACGCCCGACTGCGCGATACACCAGGCAATTCAGATCTGCCCGTGCTTCTGGTGGCGGCACATAAAAGTCTCGGAACAAACACAACCAGTATGACGGCAACACTCGATCTGATGGACGCGTTCAAAATACACACGGTAAACTACCGGGCCCAGCTGGTGACGGCGACACGGGATATCAGCGTAGGCTTGCTCGACAGCGGTGTCGCGGTCGGCCTTGTTAAAACTATGGCCGAACGATTCATGACGTGGATGGCTGAAAACGGCCCCCGCTTGCTGTTAAAGGGTCTCCTGGTATTCGCAATCCTGTTTATTTCCCGCCTGCTCGCTCAGTTGGTAAAGAAGGGTGTTGGCAAAACTCTTGACAGTTCGAAACTGAACGTTTCGAGATTACTGCGGCGAATGATTGTCACGTCGGCATCCAACGCCGTAATGATACTTGGTCTTCTCATCGCTTTGTCTCAGATGCAGATCAGCCTCGGGCCGCTGCTCGCCGGGCTCGGTGTTGCTGGTTTCATTGTGGGGTTCGCGCTCCAGGATACGCTGGCCAACTTTGCCGCCGGCATGATGATTTTATTCTACCGTCCGTACGATGTGGGGGATATGGTCGAGGTCGGCGGAGTATTCGGCAAAGTCGACCGCATGAGCCTGGTGTCTACCACCATACTCACGATCGACAACCAGACCCTTGTTGTGCCCAACAACAAGATATGGGGTGACGTGATCAAGAATGTGACCGCCCAGGACAAACGCCGGGTGGATATGGTGTTCGGAATCGCGTACAGCGACGATATACCCAAGGCCGAACAGGTTCTCGCCGGTATCCTCGAGCAGGAGGACAAGGTGCTGGACGATCCGGAACCGGTCGTCAGACTGCACACGCTGGGGGAATCCTCGGTGGACTTTGTGGTACGCCCGTGGGCGGCGGTGGACGACTACTGGGAGGTGTACTGGAACGTAACTCGGGCGGTGAAGATGCGTTTTGATGAAGAAGGAATATCGATACCCTTCCCACAACGGGACGTACACATCTACGAGGAAAAATCGCCCGCGGGCAGAAAGTAGAGCCGGAGAATGCTTAGTAATCGCGGTAGAGTTATCTGGATAGTCGTCGCTTGCCTGGTGTTCGGTCTGGCCGACACCGTTTCGGTCGGGGCACAGGAATGGCACCCGCCAGAACCATCCCCCACCGAAAAGGACTGGGTACAACTCCATTCGGGAGAGTGGGTCAGAGGAAAGATCGAACTGTTTCGTGACCTGAAGATGGAATTCGACAGCGACGACCTGGACGACCTTGTCATCGACTGGTCGGATATCGCTGCTTTTCGCTCGCCGCGTATCCTGACATTTGTGTTTACAGGGGAACGGGTAGTGACCGGCACATCATCAATGAAAGACAAAATCATTCTCGTCACCACCGAATCAGGAACTCAGGAGTTTTCGCGTTCCCACCTGCTATCGATCATCGAGGGCAGCCCGAAAGAAATCAACTTCTGGTCGGCCAAGGCGAGCATTGGCGTGACCGCCCGTGCGGGAAACACCGACCAGCAGGACTTGACCACCATTCTCAGGATCAAGCGGGAAGCTACGAGTTCAAGACTGAATGTCGGTTACCAGGGAAACTTCGGCGAGGTCAGCGGTGAGAGAACCATCGACAACCACGTGGCGAATACTGACTTCAACATTTTTATAAGTCGCAAGGTATTTGTCACGCCGGCTGCCGTCGAATACTACGCCGACAAATTCCAGAATATCGATTACCGAACCACAATCGGCGCCGGTGGCGGTTACTATTTCTTCCGCCAGGGCAGGATCGACTGGTCCGTCGGGCTCGGCGGCGGTTACCAGGCGACCCGATTTCTCTCGGTTGAGGAAGGCCAGGACCAGAAAGAAGAAACCGGCACGGTGATTCCATCAACAACGCTCGAATCCGACGTTACCAAAGACATCGAACTGAATTTCAATTACGGCTCAAAAATCGGCGTTCCCGACCCGAAGTCAACGACGCATCATTTAACGGCGTTGTTTACTGTGGACTTTTTGAAGGATATATTCGAACTGTCGACGTCGTTTACGTGGGACCGTGTGGAGAATCCAAAAGCGAGGTCTGATGGCTCCGTACCCCAGAAGGACGACTTCCGGCTTGCGTTCGGGTTCGCGGTGGACCTGTAACAGCTGATACACGTCTACAGATCGACGGAAAAACCGATTATAAAAGTGTAACTCCGAAAGACCAGGTCGACCAGGTCGTCCGGATCAACGCCCGATTCGGGATCGGGGTTGAGGTCTATGGGCTGGTTGATCTGTTCGCTTCCCCACGCCAGGCTCAGGCCCAGCATGATTGACGAGCGAGACATCTTGATATTGGTGCCGCCCGTCGCATGGTAAATATCAAAAGGTGTCACGGCAACATCGGACTGGGGATCGTACGATGAAAAATCTGTGCTGAAGCTCACGAACCCGTCGAATCGCTCTCTTATAATTTCCAGACCCGCCGCGTAGTTAACGACGCTCTTCACCCGGTGTTGAAGACTCAGATCCACCGTTTCACCCGTCCCCTGCGACACAAACCCGCTGAGTTCCAGCACGTCGTAGCTTTCTACGGCGTCAAACCACTCGGCAGACGCGTGGATTGCAAACTTGTCTCCGTGATAGGCGGCGCCGGCAGCGATGGAAAGCGGCGATTTGTAGTTGGCTGTCACATCTTCCTGGATGTTGGCCTCAAATACATCGTCTCGTGTACCGTCGTCATCGACATCTATTCCAATATAGGTTGAGTTTACCGTGGCATGTCCGCTTCCGGACAACTGAAGGTTCGGTGTTGTGATCGTTATTCCCGCGGTAATGGGCTTGAAATTGAATCCCAGGCCGGCCTTCCACAGCAGGCTGTAGAAATCACCCTCATAGTTGTCGATTTCGTACACCAGCGCCATCTGGCCCGAATCGGTACGCGCCTGGGCGAACAACTGATGATCGCTGTCCAGCCCGCGGACCGACAGGTACTGGGTGATTCCCCAGCCGATCCTTCCCGTTGCCGCGCGCGCAAACGTCAGGCCGGCCCACACTTCGTTGACCTTCATACGGGTCTGCAATCCTCCCGCAAAATCTTCCTCACCCGGCGACCACGGCAAGATGTCCTGCCGGGCGACGCGCCCTCCCCGGATCTCGGCATCGAACCGGTAGCGTGTGATAAATGAGTAGGCCAGTTTGTTCTGGCCCAGCCATTTCCAACGAAACGCACCAGCCAGCATATTGGGCAATGGATCAAACTCCGACGTTTCCAGGTCGAGCCCCTCTCCGGCTCCGTTCTTCATGGTCAGCGTGCCGGCCCGGAAGACGTTGGCCGACAACAGCAGTTCGGGTTTTTTGATATAACCCAGCGCGCCGGGATTGTAGTAGGTGGCGCTCATGTCGTGAACGCTGCCAACAACTGCGCCGCCGAGCAGCATGGACTTTGGTCCATACTGGCTGTGCCAGTAATGTGTATCCTGCGCCCGTGCCGGAGTCATAAACAGACACACCCACAAGACAACCAGAATCAATAGATTCCTGAATCCGGACCTGTACTTCATAATTGTCCTCCTGCGCGCTCGCCGGCGACGGGTCTATCCATATTGCCCAAGAACGACGATAATGATAACCTGATTCGGGGAGTTGTCACCAGCACGAAGGAAATGTTCATGAAAATACATATGGTCTTTCTGGCCGCGGTTGTCCTGTTGATTCTGACCATCACCGGGTGCTCCGAGGACGACTGCGGATGTGGCGCGACGGGATCGAAGCCCCGGGTGGCAAGTTATTACCCCGGAAACGGCGATACCGACGTGCCCTCGGATACATTTCTGACGGTGGTGTTTGACCGCGAGATGGATCCGGCCACAATCAACGCCGGTTCGTTTACTCTCGAGGGACCGCGCGGGTCCGTCAGCGCGGTTGTAACATTCGACAGCGTCACGGCTACGCTGACACCAGCGTCTCCACTCGCCGGTCATTCGTCGCACACGGCGCGCCTGGACCGCGGCATCTCGGACCTCCTGGGGACCGACATGGGGGTTCCCTTCGCGTGGTCGTTTACAACAGGGAAGACGGACCTGATACTCTCGCCGACCCAGGAATATACGGTGAGGGACGAGGACGGCGCCGGTTTTCCAGACACGCTGGTTGGCGGCGGACCGCCGGGACGGATGTTACTAACGGGTGAAAACGGCGTAATGGAAGACCGGGCGGTCTTACAGTTTCCGCTGACGGCGATCGCCCACGATTCAGTACTGGCAGCGGTCGGGTTTGTCACGATATCCTCATCAACCGCTCCAACGACACCTGTACGAATCGAGATGTGGGGATTCACCGGAGACGGAACGGCCGCCTTGCCGGACTGGAGCACCGGTTCTCTCGTCCAGTCGTTAGACAATATCGAAGTTCGATCCGGTCAGACTTTTGCCGTTCCCATGCAGGGAACGATCAACGCGGCCCTGAAGAACGGTGATACACACGCGGGATTCCGTATCGTGATTGTCGGAGCGACACACGTGGAGATTACAACAACGGCGGGCACCCAGAACAACCGCCCCCGCATCTTGCTGCAGTATTGATCGTCACAGTTGTTCAGTCGTGCGATGCCGAGGCCAACTTCTCGCTCACCGGTCCTCGCGGCTGACAACGGAAATTACACGCCGCTGCGGAGGCTCACTCGAAGTTACCTCGGCAACGCACCCGACCTCCTGTTAAGCAAAGAGGCGCCCCGAAGGGCGCCTCTTTGTGTCGGTCATGAAATAATCCGGGATTATTTCAATAAAACCATCTTCTTCATTTCCGTGAAGTCTCCCGCTACCAGGCGGTAGAAGTAGACACCGGAACTCAGAGAAGAAGCGTCGAAATCCACGACGTGCGGGCCGATACCCTGCTTGCCGTCTACCAGCGAAACAACTCTCTTGCCGGCCACGTC
>CAYUDF010000029.1:0-11380 GCA_964443465.1 uncultured bacterium | reverse complement strand
AGTTGTTTCCGGAGACCGGGAAACAACGCCGCCCGTTCCGACGGATTGCCCCCCAGTTTGATTTTGAGGATCAGCGAAGCTTCCGTCCGGAAGCGGCTGACTAACAGAATGGCGTTGTTGACCACAATGCCGAACAGCAGAATCAGACCGATCCTGGCAGACGAATCAAAAGTGGTGTCGGGCATCCACCAGAATGCCATAACCACACCCACTAGGGCCATCGGCACCGAGGAGAGAATCAGTATCGGCAGCGTCACACTCTCAAACATCGCCGCCATAATCATGAAGATAAAAGCCAGCGACAGGATCAGCGTCCTGTTGAGCTCGGCTTCTTCTTCTTCGGTCAGAAATTCCTGTTCACCTTCTTCCACGTGGTAACCGTACGGAATGTCTTCCTGGATTCCGGCGACGATATCCTTTATATAACGGGTCCGCATCTGGTCGGTGCCCAGATACTCCCAGTTGACGTAAGCCGTGTATTTCTGGTTTTCCCTGAAAATGGTGCGGGACATCTCCCGTTTTTCGATATGAATCAGGTCCCCGAGACGTACCTGTTCTCCGGTACTGTTCTGGATCACCATGCTCGATATATCGGCGTACGAAATCTCGTCGGAATCGTCGTACGCAAGCTGGAGGCGTTCCTGTTCCCCGTCGATGACCATCATCCACGGAAAGTCGACACCCAGCATGCGGCGGACCTGCGTCACCAGGTCCGTAACGGTAAAACCGTATGTCGCCAGCCGGTCGCGATGGATGGAAATCACCATCTCGTGCTGCCTGAACCGGCTGTACTGCTCGCCGGTCGTAATTCGTCCGTTACGTACGCGCCGGCTCTTCGACGCGCGCGCCAGCGCTTTTTCGGAGAGTTCCGCAAGTTTCTTGGAGTTGTATCCGGTGATCTTGACCAGCGAGTTGAGGCTGGACCCCCCGAATCCGCCCTTAATATAGGGCCGGTCCGAGAAACCCGTTATAAAGATCGATGCGCCACCCGTGCGGTCGGCCTGGTCTATCAGTAGCGCGCGGTAGTGGAGCGGCACTTCGGTTTTGAGCATATGTTCTTCGAATTCGACGCGCATCCAGCCACCCGATACCCCGGCGAAACAACGCGTTGTCATGCGAACGTCATCGGGTATCGGCATAAGGGCTTTTTCGAAGTTATGCATCGACTCGGCGACCACTTCGACGTCCGTGCCCGACGGCATCTCGAACCACATGAACAGTTCTTCCTGGCTGCGAAACCGCCAGAATCCCCCCTTGAGCACCTTGGTATCGTACACGGTCCATCCGTACCAGAACAACACGGCGCACAGGGGCAATATCACCCAGGCGATTTTGGGTTTGAGTTGAAACAACCGTTCCATAAAGGATTGTTTTGCTTCGAGGTCGGGGGTCTCATCGACAAATTTTGCCAGTTGTTCCGGGTCATCGATCTCGTTGGGACCGTCGGCAGTTTTCCGGATCATCGGGCGCGCCCACCAACGGTCGAGAACCATCGGGACCCAGCCAAACGCGACAAATAACGACGCAATCATGGCGAGGGTAACCGAGACGGCGAGCGGCACATAATAAAGAGCCAACCGACCGGACAGAAAAATGAATGATGCAAACGCCACCATTGTGGTGAGTGTTGTGGCCAGGATCGGAAACCAGACTTCTTTTGTACCTTCTACGATCGTTGTCAGGGCGACCTTGATTTTGGCCCGTCGGGACAGCCCGGCTTTTTCCGCTTTTTCCAGCGACTCCAGTCTGCGGTGAACGGAGTCCATCACCAGGATACTGTTGTCCAGGATCATGCCGAAACACACGGTCAGGCCGCTGATCGTTATAAAATTGACCGAAATCCGCAGAAAGTAAAACAGGCTGAGCACAATAACGATCGTAAAAAGAATCGACGCCGTGATCACGGTGGTAAACTTTATCTTGCGCAGCGTTATGATCAGCAGCATGAACAGAATGCCCAGGATAATGAAGGAGCGGTTGACCAGTTCCTTCAGCTTGTCTTCCAGTTCCTGGCCGTTATCCGACTCGACGTAGAAACCAACTTCGAAGGGCAGTCCCTCCTGAATTTCCGGCAGCGCCTTGCGGAGATCGCGGCTGACGGCGATCGAGTTTGAGCCGCTTCTTTTGTCGATGGCGACCTGCACGACGTTTCTACCGTTGGCCCGCACAAAATAGGTGGCGTCTTCGTAGTCCCGGCGGACTTCACCCAGCATGCTGAGCGTAAATGTCTGGCCGCCACGCCGCGCGACAACCGCTTTGGAAAGTTTCCGAATATCAACCGGTTCCCTGAGAGCAACGAGACGTTCCAGCCCCATATCGCTGACGACACCGGCGCCGGTGAAATCGTCCAGACGGTTGAGAGCCACAAACACCTCACCCGCGGCGATCCGGTACAGTTCCAGTTTCTGCCTGTTGAGCACGATCTTGATCAACGGCCGCGCGCCACCCATCACGTTGGCGTCGGCAACGCCTTCCATCGCGAGAAACTGGGGTATCACCCACCGTTCGGTCAATTCCCTCAATTCGTTGGGTGTCAGTTCGGACTCGAGGCTTACCGTAAAGAAGTCCTCGGTACGGAATTCCTGCTGGTTAACCGCCATCGTTATCTGCGGCTGCCCGGCACCCAGGGGGAGGTTTCGCCGGACGGTGCCCAGCTGTTCGTTGAGGTCCAGGCGCGCGAAATCCAGGTCCACTTCCCTGCCAAATTCTATGGAGACGTTTGAATAGGCCGGGTAGGAGCGTGAAACGATGTTCTCGACACCGAACACGTTCCGGGCGGCTTCCTCAATAGGAATGGTGATGGATCTCTGGACAGCCTGGGGCGATGCACCGTTCCAGGTAGTGGTTACGGATAAGGTCGGCAATTCTATTTCCGGCATGGCTTCGATCTGGAGTTTGGGCAGTGAATAAATGCCCAGCACCACAAACATGCCGAAGATCATCCAGGTCGTGACTGGATGCCTGACAAAGAAATTTGTCATGATACCGGTCTCCGGATTTTATGAGCGACCATGTAGAGAATCGGCGTATAGAAAAGCGTAAGAGAGGTCGTGAAAAACAGGCCACCGATGATCGTGAGCGCCAGTGGACGTTGCAGCTGCTCGCCGCTACCCAGGCCGATCGCCATCGGCACCATCGCGAGGATCGTGGTGGCGCTGGTCATGATGATCGGCCGGATCCTCAGGGAACTGGCCTTGAGGATAGCGTCATAACCGGGCATGCCATCGGCCCGCAAACGGCGCATGGTATCAACCTTGATTATCGCGTCGTTCACCGCAATTCCGACCAGGGCGACCATACCAATCAGCGACAGGATATTAACCGTGTTCCCCGTGATCCCGATGGCAATAAACGCGCCGGCAATACCAACGGGCAGCACCGCCGCTATCAACATCGGATCAACAAACGATTCGAACTGGGCCGCGAGGATCATGTAAACGAGCACAACGGCGAGCATCATTGCCCACAGCAGGTCACTAAAACTTTTTGCCATCGCGTCGCGTTCGCCGCCGGCCTCGATCCTCACGTCCGGGGGCAGTTCCATATTCGACACGATTCGATCGGCTTCGTCCCACGCGGCATCGAGTGAAGAACCGCTGAGGTCACCCGAGATGGTTACCATACGCCGCTGGTTGTTGCGTGAAAGCTCCCGGACGGGGCGCTCTTCCGCGACGGTGAGAAAGCTTTTAATTGGAACTGTCTTGCCGCCCGCCAGCTCTATCGGCGTGCTCAACATGGCGGAAAGATTACGCCGCGTGTCACGGGCAAATCGCACGGAAATATCGATTCTTTTTTCGACCTCGTTAAAGGTCGTCGCTTCTACTCCGGCAATCCGGTTTCGCAGTTCGCGCGCGATCAAATCGGGATCCAGCCCCGCACGGAGGATTTCTTCTGTGTCGAGGTGTATGACAACGTTGGGTGTACCGATCACACGATCCACCTGCAGGTCTTTCAATCGTTGTGATCCGGCCAGACCCTGCAGAAGCTGATCCGCCACCTCCACCGCCGTGACGGGGTCTTCGGCGATTATCCCGATACTGAACGGCGCTTCTCCGGTCGACAGGATCTCGGACAACCCCACGCCTTCTTCGCGGAACGCGTAACGCAGATCGGTCTGGTCCTTCAGGCGCATCGCGACCAGTTCCTGGATGCGTTCGGCCTCCTTGCGGGCCGAACGGCCCGGTTTCATAATAATCCTCAGTTTCGCAGTATTCGGCGCCGTGTATTCCTTGAGGGAAGCGACGCTGCGTTCCGTGGTGCCCACCTGGGAGAATACCGTTTCAACACTCTCGTCATCCTGGATCCACTCGGCCAGCGCGGCTGCCGTGGACGCCGTTTCTTCCAGCGGGGTCCCGTTGGGCAACTCCAGTTCCAACCTCAGATCTCCACCGCTACGTTTCGGCATGAAACTGCGATCGATCGTAGAACCCAGCACAGCCGTTGCGATCAGTCCGATAGCCAACGCGGTCAGCATCAATTTCGGCCGGCCAAGCGCCCGCACCAGCTGATGGTGATAAGAAGCGTGAAACTTGTCGAACCAGCTGCCGAACAGCTTGAACAGCCCTCTGGACTCGCCGGCGTTGGCCTTGAGAACCCGTGCTGATAACATCGGCTGGAGCAACAGTGCGACCGTCACCGATACCATCAGCGAAAACGTCACGGTCAGCGCCTGGTCGCGAAAAAACGCGCCGGCTATACCCGGCACGTATACTACAGGGAAAAAAACGGCGATCGTTGTCAGGGTCGCGGCCAGAACCGGTCGCGCCACTTCCTTGGTGCCGATTTCCGCACAATGGGCAACCGTCCGTTTGACCTCTGAACCGAATTCGGATTTTGTATCTTCGGGTTTCTGGTTTTTGCCCGTTTTCTCTTTGATATGCCGGTTGATGTTTTCGAGCACAACGATAGCGTTGTCCACCAGCATACCGGCCGCCAGCGACAAACCGCCGAGGCTCATGAGGTTCAGCTTGACGTTGCCAAAGTACAACAGGGTAAACGTTGTAATAATAGACACGGGAATTGAAAGCCCCACCACGACGGGACTTCTCATATCCCTCAGGAAAAAGAACAATACCAGAAATGCCAGTACAGCGCCGACGATCAGCGACTGCGCCAGGCCGCTGAAGGAAGCCTTGACGTACTCGGCGTCGCGGTACACGTAATTGTAATCAAATTCTCCGTAGTCGTCCTTGAGTACACCGAGTGCGATATCGGCCTCGTCTGAAACATGGATCGTGTTCGATTCGGGTTCCTTGTAAACGAGAAGGCTCACCACGGGATCGCCGCCCAGAAGCGTGGCGCCATCCGGCTCCTTGATCGTATCGAGAACACGCGCCACGTCGCCGATGCGCACGGGAGACTGTCCCGGTCTGACGATATCGGTTTCCAGCATCTCGTCGAGATTGTTGTATTCCCCGTCGATTCGAAGGCTCATCTGCAACGGGCCCTGCTTGATCCGGCCTCCGGGAAACGAAACATTACTCCTCGCCAGGGCTATTTGTATCTGTTCGATGGTGATTCCGTAGATCGCCATCTTCTGCGGATCCGGTTCCACCAGGATTTCTCTGATCGACCCACCAACAACTTCCGCCTTGCTGATCCCGTCCACCTGCTGGAGGGCGGGTTTTACAACTTCCTCGGCGAATTCGGTGAGTTCAGAAACCGGGCTGTTACCCTGAAGAGCGATAATCGCAATCGGTCTGGACGTGGGATCCCACCGCAGAATCACGGGTCTCTCGGCGGCTTCCGGAAAATCGTCCCGGTAAGCCACCCGGTCGACGGCCTCGCGCAGGTGGAGGTTGGCAAAATCCATCTGCGTGCCCCACTCGTATTCCACCGTTATCATGGAAACTCCCTCGCGGGTTCGCGAGGTGACACGGCGGACACCGGTGAGGGCGGTGACAACTTCTTCGAGCGGCTGGGTAACCAGCCGCTCCAGGTCTTCAGCCGGGATCGCAGTGTATGTCGTAGTGACGGTGAGTCTCGGGTAGGTTATCGAGGGCAGCAGGTCAACGGGCAGCTTTTTGTAACTCAGCAACCCCAACAGTACGAGCGCCAGGAAAAACATGCTGATCGCTATCGGGCGCTGAATGACTTGCCGTATCATTCGCTATCCCCGCTTAAGGCAACCCAGGGATCCGTGATTGGAACCGTTTTCTTGATTTTAATTTTGGCGTCGTGAATCAGTGTCAAATGGTCCGACACGATCACTTTGTCGCCGGGTGCGAGTTGACCACCCTGCAGAACCTTGGTGATTTCAACCAGGTCTTCGTTCTGCACGCCCAGCTGGACGTAAAGCCATTTGGCCCGTCCATCCTCTTCCTTGAATAACAACGGCCTGTCGTCTCGAATGAGGATTGCTTCACGCGGTACGAGCAACCGGTCCTTGAAAGAATTACCGGCGATGTGCGCACGCACAAACATACCCGGCCGTATCCGGCCGTCTTTATCCTTGAGGCGGATCAGCACCTCGCAGGTGCGCGATTCACGGTCAAACCGGGGACTCACCACGTCTACCGTTACCTGGAGCGTTATGTTCAGCGCGGGAACCTCCAGCAGCGTGGGTTTGCCGATATTGACATTGCCAAGGTCCGCTTCGAGCACGCCAACCTCCGCCTCCAGGTTGATATTGTCAACCACGGTACAGACAGTCTCGTTGGCCGATACCAGTTCGCCGCGGCTGAGGTTGAGGCCGGTAATCACGCCGTCGAACGGTGCGCGAATTTCGGTGCGTTCGAGATTGAGATTGGCGCGTTCCAGAGAGGTCCGGGCCTGCGACACGCCACTTCGCGACGCCGCGATCTCCACGTGGAATTTGCCATCCTTCAGCGCCTGTATATCCAGTTGGATCTCACGGGCCAGGCGTTCCTGGGAAGTGATCTTTCCTTCCCGCTCCTGCTTTTTGAGATCAGCCAATTCTTCGCGCATTTCCGCCGTAATGGTTTCGGCCTTAATCTCATCCTCTTCGATGGCGAGCAGACTGAGCGCCTGCAGATAACTGGCCCTGGCTTCGTCACCCGCGACCCTGTATTCCCGGTCATCAACCTTGGCGATCATCTGGCCCCTGCGCAGCGTCTGGCCCTCCTCCACATATACACGCGTGATTTTACCGGCGATCTCGGAGCGGATCTCCGCCGTGTGGCGCGCGCGGACGGTGCCCTCGGCTACCACCGGCTGGACGAGGTTCCCCGAAAAAGCAATCGACGCCGTTACTGACGTCGATTTTTCTTTTTTCTTCTTCTTTTTCTCTTCTTTTTTGTCCGCGGTCTTGTCTTCACCCTGGCCGAAGTTTTCGCCGTCGGATTGCATCGATCCTTCGGCATCGGCAACCGAGGTGCTGTCGCCTTCACCGGCTTCAGCCTGGTCATCCGTTCCACACGAAGCAACGGACAGTAGCAGACCCACCGTCAATAGTATGGCGAGCAGCGTGTTGATCCGAAACACTGGGAGTCCTCCCTCCGAACCGCGTCGATCACGCGGCCGGCGGGTGGATTTACCCGCGGGCCGCGCGATGGGGCGGCGCGATAAACGAGTGGTATTTGAATTGACTAACGGGCGGACAACAGGTCGCCTTCGAGTTTATAACAACGAACGGCCATCGGCTCGGCTTCCTCGTCCTCGTCCTCGTCGTACAGGCCGGTAGCGCCCTGGGCTACCATAATCGCCTGGAACAGGTCGGTTACCACGTATACGCGGTCTTTGACAAACATATACGAGTCGTCGAGCGGGTCACCGTCGCCCATCAGGGTGACGTTTTTGACGAACTGGCCTTCTTTGTTATACACATCAAAGGTGCCGAGCGATCCATCGGGATTGTCGCGGCTTCCACCGGAAGAAAGCACCCAGATAGAGCCGTCGTCACGGACATGGATGGTCTCCACGTCTTTGGCGTTGTCCTCTATCTCCACACGGCAGTCCGGGATGGTCTGCGCGAAATGTTCCATCATTTTGGTGAAAAATTCTTTTTCATCGGCTGTATGCGCCCGGTGGTCAGCTTCGCGCGTGATTTTTTTGTCGACCGATCCGTCGGGGTTCCAGACGGTAATTTCGTAGTCGGCATACGACTCACAGGCGATGACCTTGCCGTCCGGCGCGATCAACCAGCGGCGCTCGAATGTATCCCAGTCAGCAAAGTTAAGCACGGCGTCCGCCATGTTGATCACCTTTGTTTTGCTGCAATATTCGGCCATCTGGCCGCCGTCCGAGTCGACGCGCGTCAGGAAATCTGTCCGGGACCATTTACCGGCTCCCTGGTCGAAGTTGGTGCGTGCCATGCCCAGCACGAGCTGGCCCTTGCTGGCCTGGCCCTGCGAGAGCATCTGGAACCCGCCGTCTTCAGTTGGGGGAAGCGGGTGGTCACCCACCGGCTCGCCGTCCGGGGACAGCAACACGATTTTCCCGGGAAATGTCTGCAATACACCGATGTTTCCGTCAGCCGTGAAAAACAAGGCGCCGGCCCTGCGGAACTCGCCCGGGCCTTCGCCCTCGCGGCCGATCGACCGGAGATACTCGCCGTCGTCCGAAAAAATCTTGATCTCGGACAATTGGGAATCCAGCAGATATACGTTGCCCTGGTCGTCGATTTCGATATCGGCGATGATACCAAAAAACTGGTCTTCATCATCCGTATCGCCGCCGAGCTCCCACAACATCTCCATGTCTACCGTTTTGGCGTCTTCCATGGGTGTCGCGGGGTTTTTCACTATTTTGACACCGTCAACCGTCTCAACCTTGCCTTTAAAATCTCCGGCTTCGGCTGGAGCGACGATGATGAAGGCAACCACAACGAGGACCGCGAGGCCCAGGCACGTGGACAAACCTATCCCTTTGTAATGGCGCAACATATAGAATCTCCTTCGTTGGGGGTAGCAGCAATATTCATCTCTACGGGAAAACAGCCGGGATAGTTACCCGGAAATCGTTACAATTCAGACTGTTTCAGAAGCCGGCTTGTTGGGCTAATACAAGGATGGAATACAAATATTCGAACGGGCCGGACCGATAATAAACCGGCGGCTGGCCCCGAATGCGGAAACCGGCACAAGGCTTTGCATTGTAGCAGGTTGGAGGTAATTTGCAACCGCCAAAAGCGGCGGCGGGGTCAGACGGGCTAAACGTCTCCCCGGGCGGTCGCCAGGTTGTAGATGGCCTTCGGCGGCAGGTAGGAGCCGCTGTCGACGAATATCACGCTGACGTAGGAGTGGTCGTGGCTACACCGGAGGTAGTATTCTTCGGCGATACCGGCAACCAGTCCGCCCTTGTAGGAGAAGTCGTTTCCGAGCGAGCAGTCTGGCATGCGCGCCAACGCGCCGGCCAGGGCGTCCGGAAACTGGCCCGACAGAGCGTAATCGCCCCACAGGGACCGGCAGACGGCCGCCTGGTACGACATGCAGGCCGATACTTCGGCGTGCTCCCGCACGCGGCGGGTCTCGTTCCATCCGATCAGGGTGAGCAGCATCATGACTTCGCAGGCAAATGCGATCTCAATCAGCGTAAAACCGGCTGATCCACGGAAGCTACTTTGCAAAACCGGCCGCGCGTTTTTGAAAAAAGAGACAATGGACCCAATAACCCGCCTGCAGGTTCGGGTCACCCGTCGGGCGGTGTCTTGTAGTTTCTTATGGTGCCTGGTCATTTCCCGTCGTCCCTTTCGATGGAGGGGTGACACCCCAAATCGGTATATTTTTTGCCGTCCCGAACGCGCTCTGGTGGGCTTTCCGGCGGTCCGGTTACGGCACTCGCGAAGGTAGGGCAAAATCCGTACCAGAAAGACACGGACGGTTTTACGCGACTCGCTTTTAACCCGGGAGGCGCCGCGCCGTATTTCCTCTTGATTCCCCGGAGTTGCAGGACCGGGAGGAGGTCATCTTATGAGTCTCGAATACTCTTTTTTGAAAGAAGAGCAATTCCCCCTGATTCACGGGGCCTTCATGGAGGCGTTTGCGGAGTACTACGTGGATATCAGCGGCATGACGGAAACGGTGCTGTACAACCGCACGATTAAAAACGGCGTCGATTTCGGCCTGTCAGCCGGTGTGTTCGACGGAAAAGACCTGATCGGTTTCACCCTGATCGGTCTGGACCGCTGGAACGAAAAATCCGGAGCATACGACATCGCCACCGGGATTGTGCCGTCGCATACAGGCCGGGGCATCGCCGGCAACATATTCGATTTCGCACTGCCGAAGCTGGAGGAGCGGGGAATACAGGTCTTTGTGCTGGAGGTGATCCAGGAAAACACCCCGGCGATCAAGGCATACACAGCGGCGGGGTGTAGCCACCGGTTTACTGGCCGACCTGACCCGGCGGCTGGAGGGTGTCGTACCGGTTGTCAAGCTGGTGAACGTCGATCACTCGGACACGGCCACACTGTCACTTGCGGAAAAATGCGGGTTTGAAAAAACCGTGAGCCAGTTTGAAATGGAAAGAAGAATCGGATAACCTGCACATCATCCGGTCTTTTCGCGGCCGGGTCTCCACCGCTATTTTCTTCTGGGGCGATAAACGTGTGTGCTGGTGCCGAAGTACACTTCGGCTGCTTCCATCAGGGTTTCTGACAACGTCGGGTGCGGGTGGATGGTGAGCTTGAGGTCGGAGGCATTGGCGCCCATTTCGATTGCAAGCACGCCTTCGGCAATCAGCTCACCGGCGCCGGCGCCGACAATGCCCACTCCCAGGATACGGTCGTTGGACGGGTCGATCACCAGTTTGGTCAGTCCGTCTGTGCGCTCCAGTGTGAGCGCCCGGCCCGAAGCCGCCCACGGAAACTTCGCGACTTTGACCTCAATATTGTTTTTTTTCGCGTCTTCTTCTGTCAGGCCGCACCAGGCGATTTCGGGATCGGTGAATATCACCGCCGGTATCGCGTTGGGTTCAAAAACCACCTTGTGGCCGGCGATGGCCTCGACGGCGGTGCGTCCTTCGTGAGACGCTTTGTGCGCCAGCATCGGCTCGCCCACAACATCACCGATGGCAAAAATCGACGGTTCTGAGGTACGCATCTGCGGATCCACGCCGATGAACCCGTGCTCGTCCACTTCAATTTTTGTGTTTTCCAGCCCCAGTTCGCCTGAACTGGGCCGGCGGCCCACGGACACCAGAACCCTGTCATACTCGACCTCACCGTCGGGCGCATTTTCGCCTTCAAATAGCACGGAGACTCCTGTTGCGCTTTCTTTGAGCGAGGTGACCCGCGTGTTGAGCATCACCGATTCAAACCTGTTGTTGATGCTTCCAGCCAGCGCTTTCACCAGATCGCGGTCGGCCCCGGGAAGGATTCCCGGCAGCATTTCCACGACTGATACCTTCGATCCCAGCGCGTGATACACGCTGCCCAGTTCCAGTCCGATATATCCGGCGCCAACGACGAGCAGGGTGTCGG
>CAYUDF010000028.1:0-11473 GCA_964443465.1 uncultured bacterium | reverse complement strand
TACTCCCATCTAAATTTTACGTCGAGGTTGTATTCGTCTGTGGAGCGGAGGATGCTGCCGGCGTAGCGGGGGTTGGAGTGGCGGATGATGCCCGAACGAATATAGATCATGTTGCGGAGCCGGTACTCGACTTCGACAGCCTGATCGGCCGTTAACGTCAGCCCCTGCCGGTAGGAAAGATACAGGTCTTCATACAGATATTTCCCGACACCGATCATCATCTCGTGCTCCGCCGTACCAGTGGACGTGCGGCCGACAGACCGCCGGTCCACGTAAACCGTCATGCCGCTCATCTGCTGGTTCAGCAACTTTTCCAGCGTGTTGGCAGCCAGTCCGCCGGCGATGTCCTCTCCCCCGAGCATTCTCCAAAGGTCACTTTCATAGTATCCCGGTTGATCCGAACTCAACTTTAACTCCGGCTCAATTTTGTCCCGCGGCCACGTTAACGTCAGATAAATATTACTTTCCTGTCCGTCCTCAACCCGGTACGGTGTGAATGCGTTTATAAAAATTTCCGGCCTGAACCCTTCCGCTGCTGAAAAATTCAACGTACCGTCAATGACCTCAAATTTGTTGTTGTATACCGTATACCAGCCACGTAGCGCGCTGAGATCTCCACGGAGATACAAACCCGTGTGGTCGCGTTTCAGTATCAATTGGCCGCCCAGTTCCACGTTCATGTCCGGGTTTCGCGCCCACAGATTTTTATGCACGTCCAGGTCGATACTGCACAACCAGCCAGGGGAGGCCGTGGGCCTGGTGAGCGACGAAGTCCGCGACGGTCCCGCCGCTTCGAACAGGTACACAATTTCCGCCTGCTTCACTGTGAGTTTTCCCGTGATATCCGGGATACTGCGCTCCGCGTCTTCGAAAGCCGTGACGTTCAGATTCCCGTCAACCAGGCCTTCAAAATCCGGCCGCCGCTTGATCCAGAAATCCGTAAACGCCATATCCAACCGGTAATCATAGAGACTGAAGCCGTCAAACAGAACCGTTCCCGACCCTGTGAAGGCGTTCTCACCCCTGGACTTCCCCCGAATTGACGTGAGGTCAATCGTATTTCCGTCGAACTGCAGCGTGGCGAAAATATCCGTGTAGTCCTCATCCAGATCAACGATTCGGACGGCGCCGTCTTCGAGAAGCAGTCTGCCGCCGAACGACGGATTTTCGGTTGTCCCCATGATCTCGATTTTACCCCGGGTCGAACCAGCCAGAGAGGACAGATGCGACGAGTAAGCAGCCACGGACGCAATGTCCGCAGACTCCAGATTGATCTCCACATTCATCGAGTCTGATAAACGAGGTTTCAACCCTTCTATAAGGCTCAAACCGATCGGTAGAAACCCGCTGATTTTCGCGTTAATTCCGCCGCCGACGAATATTTCCTCGATAATGACAGACTTGTCGATCAAGCTGGCCCGAACAAATGTCGGCGGCAATCCCACCCGGCCGTCTCCAACCGGTCCGGTAAACGCGTCGGCGGTAACTGTCATTTCGTCTTCAAACCAGCCGTTGGGCTCGACAAGACCTTCCAGCCTTATGATCGGATCGTCGAAATAGTTTTCGACAACAAAATTACCGGTAAACGTACCGTCTATTTTTGCCGGCGCGCGAACCGCCCGCATGATATCCGGAACAGGGTAATGTACACTTGTTACATCCATACGGACCGGCCGATCGCGTCCCTCGCGTACGTTCTTGTTTCCCGCGGCCAGCGCAAACGGAGATACACCAAAATCCCACCAACCAAACACCGACAGCGAATCACCGTCTGATACGAGGCGGAGTTCGTGCAGATTCCATCTGTCACCGTCATAAGCGGAGTCAAGCCTGAGGGTGTCGAAGTACACGCTATCCACCACGCCATCGCGGATATCGGCGGTCAGGCTGACATCCGGATTCTCCATGCTTCCACTGACGCTGAATCTGAAGTCGCCTGTCCCCCGAAACTGTACAGGAAGCCCCAACCCCTCGTGTAAAAGCATCAGATCAAAACGGTGCGCCCAGCCCTCGATGTCGATAGTACCGGCCGATTCCGAGTACATGCCCTCGATTCCCAATTGCTTGTCTCCGGACTCAAAAACCAGAGAATCCAGGTTCATGGCGCCCTCACTCACATCCAGCGTCACCGGTCGTCGCATCTGCCAGTTCTGCCCCGGAAAATCGAGCGAAATGTGTTTGAACTGTACAATGCTGCCAGTTTCGGTCGCGCTCACTTCAAAATCCATCGTGGCAAAAGAATCACCGCGGGAAAAGCTGAAGTCGCTGACGTAGGCCTGCCCGTCCCCCGCATCCAGCCGCAGGTGGGGCAACAGGAATCGTTGCCCCTGCAGATACAGGTTGTTGCCGCTGAGATCAACCCGCGCCGACACATTGTCACCGGTCACACCCCTCACTTCCGCCTGCACCGTCGCACTGTCGACAACCGCAAACAAAAAC
This sequence comes from uncultured bacterium, assembly GCA_964443465.1. Classification (GTDB taxonomy): domain Bacteria; phylum Krumholzibacteriota; class Krumholzibacteriia; order WVZY01; family JAKEHA01; genus CAYUDF01. The sequence goes on along the minus strand of CAYUDF010000028.1, from coordinate 9,034 downwards.
CCGGTATTATCAACCGTGCCGTTGAGGTTGATACGGAGGTCCCCGAATTCACCGGCGACAATCCCCCCAACCGAAACGCCTCCCGATATCGGTGGAATAGCCGCGTAGTCCCAGAAGTGCGAAAGGTCTGTTCCTTCCGCCGTGAACAGCAAATCGGTCGTACCCGTCGGCGTCACCGTGCCGGACCCGAGCACCGAGTATCCCGGCCGATCGAATTGAAAAGCTTCTATATCCAGGCCGGCGTCTTCCACCCATACCGCTTCAAAAACACCGCTACCCGCTTCATACCTTTCAATCCTGGCGCTGTCCAGCTCGGCGCTTATGGTGTAACTGTCGCGACCGTCGTACTGGAGCGAACCGGTTCCGTTCAGATCCATCGGGGGGAAATCCGTCTCCGGTATAAAACCGTTCGCCAGATCCAGCCGATTAAACGCACCGCTGTAAACAAAACTTCCGTTCCGGCTCCAACTGTAGCGAAACGTGCCGTCCATTCGCGCGCCGAACACCTCACCGGCCAGCCTGTCGAACGTTATCTCGTCGCTACCGATTTCCGCGCTGAATTCGACGCTGTTCATTACAAACCCGAATCCACTTCCGGTAACGGTACCGTCCAGTTTCAGAGCACCCGGCGCCCCGTTGACGATGACGTTCCCCCCCATCTCACCGTCCAGAGACGGAATCAGGCCCAATTCGTGGAGTTCTCCCAGCACCACCGGATTAAAAATGAATTGCATCCGGTCGAAACGACCGTCTTCAAAACGGCCATTGGCCATGATAAACGACGATCCCAGGCGAACGGAAAAATCCTGAATCCGGACAGATTTCTGTTCGTGAAAAACCTCCAGTTCGATCGACTGGACGGGGGTCTGCGAACCGGGTATATACGCACTGCCCCGGTTGACGAGTAACCTGCCGGTGCCACGCTCCAGGTGGTACGATCCCGACAGGTTCACGTTCTCGACAGCCAGTTCGTGTTCTTTCCCACCAAAATACAGGTGCAGTCCTTCGACTGCATACTGCCTTACGTCAACCCGGGGGGCAAAGACGTCGTCTTCCTGGCCAAAGTCGCTCTTCACGGGGACGGGCAACACAATACGGCCGTCCCTGTCCTGCCGTATCTGGAGGCGAACATTTCGAAACTGGAGGTTCTGGATGTCCAGATTCAGCCGCAGGACGCCGGACAAACTGTAGTCGAGCACGATCTCATCGGCGCGGAATACGTTGTACGACGCGTCGGCGCCGTGATAGCGGATGACCGGTTCGTGCAGCACCACGTGATTCACCAGGTCGCCGGTGATACTCCCGCAAGCGAATTCAAAACGCGTATCATCCATTACGTGCTGGTTTATGTATTTCGAAACCTGCCACGGCACAAGACGGGATTTTGTCAGCACGCCGTATGCCACTCCCAGCGCGACAACCACGGCAACAAGCAGGGTGAGTCCCCGACGCAGTTTGCCACGTTTGGTCGTCCGCGCCGTCTTCGCCGTCTTCGCCGTCTTCGCCGTCTTCGACGACTGGGACGACTGGGACGACTGGGACGTCTTGTCCTTATTCTGTTTGTTTTCCGTCATTAGAATATCTGGCCGAGACTAAGGCTAAACCGTCCCTTGTCCGATACACCGTCTTCCACCTTGAGCGGCACCCCGTAATCGAGGCGGATCGGGCCCACCGGCGTATTGTACCGTATACCCAGCCCCACAGAGTATCGATAGTCATTTATATCCACGTCGCTGCTGCTTTTCAGCAACTTGAAGTCACTGAACGAGATATCCGACACATCCTGCCACACATTGCCCCCGTCAAAGAAAATCGCGCCGGTAAAATTGATTCTCGACAACACCGGAATTGCGAATCTCAGTTCCAGGTTTGTCAACAATAACGCGTTGCCCCCCAGGGGTACAAAATTGTCCGTCCCCGGCTCCACGATCTTCGGACCGAGACTGTTGTTTTCATAGCCCCGGACTGAGTTTCCGCCACCGGCAAAATACCGGTCCTCGATCGGTACAACTTCAGAATCGCCGAACCGGTCGCCGTACCCTGCACGCACCCTCAACGCCAAAACGTCTCCCCGGAGCAATTGCCAGTACCATTGAGATGCAGCACTGGCGGTGTAAAAGTTGTTGTCCCCCCCCAGGAACCCACCGGCGAACTTCACACGGACAAAACGATAAACGCCCGTTTTAGGATTCAGGATAAAGTCGCGACGGTCACTGTTGGCGGCGACTGTGATAAAACGTGATTCGGTCTCCTGCTCCGGCTCGTCAAACGCCGTCCTCCGGATAAACTCATCAGACACACCCGCCTGAATGTCGCTGTACCGGCTGAGTCTCCTGCGCGTCAGCAACTGAACACCAACGGTGCGAATAACAATCTGTTCGACGGTATTGTCTTTTTCGACAAACGCGTCTATCGACATCAACGCCTTCAGCCCGAAAATATATCTCTGGTGGTACTCGGCATCGTACCGCCAGTAGTTGTTTCTGAACTGGAGCCGGTCAAAATCCACCGCGTCGCCCTCAAACAGGTCAAAACCGTATTCGACCCTCAACCGCAATCCCCTGCCCCAACCAAACAGGTTTCGAGTGCCCCACTGGGCAAAAATACGGCTTCCGAGGATGTTGCCGACACCGAAACCACCCTCGACATACGCGGCTTTTCGTTCCCTGACCCGGACGTGGATATCGACCGTTCGTTCCACCGGGTCCAGACTCTCGGGACTGATGTCCACTACTGTAAACAATCCCGTTTCATAAAGGTTTCGCTGGGTTTCCACCAGTTTGCTCAACCGGCAGACATCACCGACTTTAAACGCTATTTCTTTTTCGATAATTGAGGTCTTTGACAGTCTGTTCCCGGATATATCAATGCTGCGAATGTTGATCTGCGTGCCCGGTTCGATATCGAAATAGATGGAGGCACGATATCCATCCACCTCGATCCGTTCCTGGATCGACACGGCCAGATATCCTCTGTCGAAATACTTGGACTGGAGTGTGTACAGATCTGTGTCGAGGTAGGAAGTGTTGTACGGCTCACCCGTTGCGAGAAACAATCCTTTTCGGAGTTCCTTGTGGCTGATAAGGCTGTTCTGCGAGAACTCGACCGACTCGACCAGCGTGGGTTTACCCTCAGTTACTATTATGAAGATATCGACAAACCTGTTGTCGTCCGAGTAGGCCAGCCTTTCCACTTCAACAGAGGCGTCAAAAAATCCGGCCGTATGATAGTAACCTTCAATCTGGGCGATGTCCCGGTTGAGCGTCGAAATATCGAGGCGGGGTTTTCGGAAGATATTAAAAAAGGCGGGCGCCTTGGTTTTCATCTGGCGCTTCAGTTCTTTTTCGGAAATACTCTCGTTTCCGGAGATCACGACCTTGTTAATGTAGGGAACGGCGTCAGGCGGGTCCTGTTCAGTCTGCGCGCCAGCCACAGAGAGCAGGCCGGAAGCGAGCAATAACAGAATTGCTACCGGAATAACGGCCGATATGTTATATCTATTAAACTTCGGACACGTCAGCGTGAGGAAAAAATTGTTCTCCTGCTTTGAGAAATACCCCACACTAGTCCTTCTGAGCTGCTTCGCCGCCGCCCTGATTGTGTTGACGGCGTCATGTAGCCGGAACGAAGGCACTGACCCGGAAACCCGGGAACTATCTGAAGATGAACTATACCTCATCGAGGCGTATGCCAATATTAAACACGCGCGCAGTTATTATCCCCTGAAACCGGCAATCGCCGAAAGTCTTTTTGTAGTGCTGGATTCTACGATAGACTCCGTTCGCATTGCAAACACCATCCGGGCTATCAACCGGGAGCCCGAACGGTGGGGAGATATCTTCGAACAGCTCGAGCGAACCATGCGCGAATCGGCCTCAAAAGTGGGATCTGAGGGGAATCGATCAGAAAAACCCGGGGGATGACCCGGTACAGCGGTTCAAATCGAGCAAGATTACAAAGATCATCAAAAGTATGATCAGGACAAATCCCGCCTGGGCGAAAATATCCCTCAGCCGCCGGTTGACCGGCTTACGCGCCACCACTTCGTACCCCAGAAGCGCCAGATGTCCGCCATCAAACGGCAAAAGTGGAATCAGATTGAATATACAAAGGTTCACGCTGAAAAAAGCGAGAAATATTAGCAGGTAGTCAAAACCCCACCGGGCCACATCTCCGGCCATCTGTGTGATCAGTATTGGCCCTCCGAGGGTCTCCACCCCCATCTTTCCGGTGAACAACATACCGAGATAGCCGACGATTTTCGTTATCATCCCGTTGGCCGTGTTAAATCCCAGCGAGATCGAAGCGGGCAGACCTTCCCGCCGCTGCACGTAGTAGGGCGACAGTCCGACGGCTCCCACGACGATGAACTCGTCTACGGTCCCCGGTTTGAGCGATTTAATCGCATCGGGCACGATCGAATCAGCGTAAGCCTGGCCATCCCGCGTCCATTTGATATATAGCGGGACTTCCGGGCTGTTGTTGATGATCCTCTGCATGTCGGTCCACAAGGTAATCGTTGTGTCGTTGATCGACTCGATCAGCGCACCTTCCCGAATGCCCGCCTGGTAAGCAGGTTTTTCGCGTTTAACCCTGCCGATGCGGGCCGGAACAAGCGCGGTAATTCCCACACGGTATGACCCGTCCTCCACACGGCCTTTGCAGTCGATGGCCAGTTCCCGCCCGTCGCGTTCGACGATCAAATGTTTTGTCACGTCCTGGTCTTCGTACAGCGAGTAGATAACATCGCCCCAGTTGGTAACGTTCACGCCGTCGATCGACTGAATGCGGTCCCCCGCCTGGAGCCCGACGGAGTCGGCGGCCGACTCAACCGCCACAGCGCCGATAGTTGTTGTGGGATACACCTGGGAACCCTGAATCCACGTCACACCGATGTACAGCAACACGGCGAGCAGATAGTTCATAAACGGTCCGGCGAACAGAATCGCCGCCCGCGACAGGGGCGGTTTTTCCGTGAAATAGCGGTCACGGGGTATGTCCTTGTCCGGAGTTTCATCGGTGGGTCCCGCTTTTTCCTCTTCCTCTTCCGGCTCGTCCGCGGTGGTTTTTTCGACTTCGTCGTAATATTCGGTCTCACCGGCAAATTTGACGTAACCGCCGAACGGAAGTACCGAAATCGCGTATACGGTCTCGCCACGTTTTCGTTTCAGTATCTTTTTTCCGAATCCGATCGAGAATACCTTTACGTACACTCCCGTCCATTTCGCCACGATAAAGTGTCCGAACTCGTGGACGAGCACCACAACTCCCAGAACAAAAGCCCCCGCAAAGATGGTATACAGCATTATTTTTCCTTCATATCATGGTTGATGGTCGATCCACTGGCCGGTATATCCACCGTACCGAAAGAATATTTGGCCTGCAGCCATTTCCGCGTGGCTGTGTCGGCGTTCACGATATCTTCGAGATTTCCCACGGGACCGTGATCGAGCGCGTCCAGGGCTCCTTCGATCACGCTGTGGATATCGCCGAACTCCAGTTTTCCCGCGAGAAACGCGCCGACGGCCATTTCGTTGGCGGCGTTCAGGATCGTTGGAGCGGTTCCTCCGGCGTCGGCGGCACGGCGTGCCAGCCTGAAACAAGGATAACGGTCGTGGTCCACCTGTCCAAACGTAAGCTCCGGAAAGCCGGTAATGTCGCTGCGCATACTCGACGGGCAACGATCGGGATAAGTGAGTGCGTAAAGGATGGGGTAACGCATGTCGGGATCCCCCATCTGGGCGATAATCGAGCCGTCAATAAATTCAACAAACGAATGGACAATCGACTGGGGATGGACGACAACATCTATCCTGTCGAACGGCATATCGAACAACCAGTGAGCTTCGATGATCTCGAGACCCTTGTTGATCAGGGTCGCACTGTCGACCGTGATTTTTGCGCCCATATTCCAGGTCGGGTGATTGAGAACGTCTTTCACTTGAGCCGAAGCGAGTTGTTCGACCGGTTTGTTCCTCAACGAGCCGCCGGAAGCGGTCAGAACGATCCTGGCGACGTTTTCTCCGGGTTCCGAACGGAGGCACTGGCTGATGGCAACGTGCTCGCTATCGATCGGAATCAGCTGCGCGCCGCTCTCCCTTGCCGCCGTTTGCAGAATTTCGCCACCACATACAATGGTTTCCTTGTTGGCGATCGCCACCGGAATACCCTCGGCCAGCGCCGCCATCGTGGGTTTGAGGCCCACGAAACCAACAAGAGCGTTAAGAACCAGGTCCGGTTGGGTCCGGCGAATCAATTCGATCAACGCGTCCTCACCGGAGCCGACCGAGCGTTTTTTCAGGTCGGGCCTTGTGCTCTCCAGCTCCGCCAGCCCCGCATCTGACGTCATCGCAAACAGCGCGCCGGGCAAAGCGTCGCACTGACCGGCCAGCTTTTCAACACTGGACCGGGCGGCCAGGCCGACCAGCTCAAATCGGCCCGGATGGTGTGACACGACGTCGAGCGTGTTTCTGCCAATCGAACCCGTCGAACCCAGCAACACAATTCGCTTCATATATTACTTTCGGAATGCGCTACAACTTATTGAAATACAATGAATCTCAAATAATAGTACAGCAGCGGAGCCGTAAAAAACAATCCGTCGAACCGGTCCAGAACCCCACCGTGGCCGGGGATAAGACCAGAGGTATCCTTGACATCGGCATCGCGTTTTATCATCGATTCGACCAGGTCACCAATCTGACAGATCACTCCGCACCCCAGCGCCAGAATAATCGCCTGCTGCAACCCGAGATAATCCGCGAACCAGGCTCTGCCGAGCAACGCTCCGCCGACTGCAAACAAGAGGCCGCCGATAGAGCCCTCGATGGTTTTTTTCTCCGATACCCGCGGCAGTAGCGGGTGCTTGCCGATCAGTGTACCCACCGCATAAGCCCCGGTGTCGCAGGCCCACGTGATCATAAAGGCCAGAAACACAAACGAACTGCCTTTTGAATAGTCCAGCCCCACCGACAGGGGAAGTTCCCGCAGGAGGATGAGGTGCGACGCCAGAAAAGCGACGTAAAAAACTCCGAGCATCGTGGTTGATATGTGATAAATCGCGTTTCGGCCATCGCGCCTCGTGAGTTCCAGCATCATGATGGCCAGCAGACCCAGGGTAAGAAACAGATTGGCGTAAACACCGTTCTGAAAGTAAACGTACCAGGATAAAGCGACGCCGCTGATGATCCCGATCGCCTTGTACGGTTTGATTCCCTTGGCTTCCATCATGCCGTAAAATTCCAGCATGCCGACGAATATGACGATATCCATCAGGGCAAGAAAATGATATCCGCCTCGCAACGTTATAATTATGAAACAGGGAATAAAGACAACTGACGCCAGTACCCGCAATACAATTGACGATTGCAGAATCGATTTTTTACCGGGTGTTTTGTTTTCGTTGGCCATAGGGGCGTTCAACTTGCCAGTCCGTAGCGTCGATCTCTCCGCGTAAATTCACGTATGCTCTCGAGCAGGTGTTCCTCGGAAAAATCAGGCCAGAAAACATCGGTGACGAAAATCTCGGAGTACGCGATCTGCCATAGCAGAAAATTGGAGATCCGCATCTCTCCGCTCGTCCGGATCAGCAGGTCGGGATCGGGAGCATCGGGATCGTAGAGGAATTCACGGAACGACTCATCGGTGATATCTGCCGCTTCCAGCGATCCTTCCCTGGCGCGCTCAACGATCTTTTTCACCGCGTCTACGAGCTCCGCCCGCCCGCCGTAACTGATTGCCAGATTGAGTTTTAACCGAGTGTTATGACTCAGTTTCTCGATCGTGTCGTAAAGCGCTTTCCGGGTTGATTCGGGCAGCAGTTCCGGCCGACCAATCACACCGAGGTGTACGCCGTTCTCATTGAGTTCCAGATATTCCGTTTTCAGGACGTCCTCCAGAAACATCATCAGGCCTTTCACCTCGATCGCGGACCGCTTCCAGTTTTCCAGCGAAAACGTATACAAAGTGAGGTATTCCACGCCCAGCTTCGCGCACGTCCGCACACACATTTTCACGGGTTCCCGTCCGGCTCGGTGGCCGGCCAGCCGCGGCAGATGTCGCTTCTTCGCCCAACGCCCGTTACCGTCCATGATAATCGCCACGTGGCGCGGCAGATTTTCTGAACGCTTGAGCTCCTCGATCTGCGATTCGATGTCTTTCATACCACCCTGTCAAAGGCCCGACGCTATTTTCCGCCGGGCCCCGATAAACCGGTGCTGGAACCCCGCAGAAGCGGGTCAGATCTCCATTATCTCTTTTTCTTTGGACTGGAGTATCTCGTCGACTTTCTTGATGAACTGGTCGGTCATCTTCTGGATGTCATCCTGCGTCGTGTGCATCTGGTCTTCGCTGATATCGTGCTGTTTTTCCAGTTTTTTAAGATGTTCGTTGCCGTCACGACGTGCGTTCCGAACCGAAACCTTGGCGTCTTCCCCGAGGCGCTTGACCAGCTTCGCCAGGTCCCGGCGGCGTTCCTCCGTTAACTGTGGTATCGGCAAACGAATGAGGGTTCCGTCATTCTGAGGATTCAGACCGAGTTCGGATGCGAGAATCGCTTTTTCGATCTCCCCGATAACGGTCTTGTCCCAGGGCTGAATTGTGATCAGCCGTGCGTCGGGTACTGCGATGCTGGCCACCTGTATGATCGGCACCTGCTGGCCAAAATAGTCGACCCTGAGCGAGTCCAGAAGCCCCGGATTTGCCTTTCCCGTTCTGATACCACCGAGGTCCCTGTGGAGGTGCTCGATCGATTCGTTCATCGCGAATTCGCAATCGGACTTTACTTCCTTGAACATAGTTGCCCCCTTTTGTCAGGACACTGTTGTCCCCACGGTCTCGCCCTTTACCACCCGCAGAAGATTACCGCTTTTTGTGAGATTAAAAACGATGATGGACAACGAGTTTTCCATACACAAAGAAACGGCCGTCGCGTCCATCACGCGAAGGCCTTTGTTCAGCACTTCGATGTAATTGAGTGATTCAAACTTTTTGGCCGCAGATCCCTTTAAGACCGCTTTGTTTATTTAACAAGTCA
>CAYUDF010000027.1:0-11492 GCA_964443465.1 uncultured bacterium | reverse complement strand
CATAGATTATGGCGATTTGTGCTGGTAGTGGATTCACATTCGAGGCTTAAGCCGCCCGGGTGTCAAGACTACAGCACAATCCCCATATAGTCGCGGGGCAGCGGTGCAGACTGCCCCGGCGACTTGCCTTTTGCTTCGGCCCATTATCTTCGGACCCGACGGCATCACTTCCCCCTTTTACCCATCCGTTCTTTCCACACCCCGCGCTTTCCCGATACTTGATTTTTACGTGGTGGTCTGTATATTGCTCTTGCCCCCTGCAAGTCTGTAACTCATTTAATTTCAATGTATTTCGTACAACAGTATCCAGTTGTCCGTCTCCAAGGAGGATTCGATTGTGATAAAAACGATATTGTTTCTGTGTGTCATCCTGGTGATTGTCGTATCGCTGGCAACAGCAAAATCCGGCTACCTGGAACCCATGAAAACCTACTACAACATTCCCGACGGATCCAAGCTCGACAATTGTACCACCTGCCACGACGGCCAGTGGTCGCGGAATGCGTATGGAGAAGATCTCGATACCGCGAAGATCAAGGATGATATCAACGCCGCCTTCGCCGCAACCGATACAGTCGATTCAGACGACGACGGCCCCGACAACCAGTCGGAATTGACCGCCGGCACCTGGCCGGGGGACCCGGGGGACGTCGCTCCCGTTGAAGAATCGACGTGGGGCCGGATCAAAGCTCTGTATAGATAAGAGGATCAACGCCCTTTGAAAAACGCCCCGGCCTGAACGCCGGGGCGTTTTGTCGTCCCGCTGTAAAACTAGCGGTATAGCCGCCGGATTTTCGCTATACTGTTGTTGTCGTCCCGATCTGCTCTGGAGAAAAAAATATTGGCGTCGGGGAGGCGATTCCAAACGATACACCACGAGGGGTGGACGCCGTGTCCAGAATGGCCGCTGTATCACTTTGCATTATCGTTGTTTTCGCCGGGATATCGCAGGCGCAAACCGGTCACATCGCGCTGTATTCGGATACCCAGTTTATGGACCCACACCTCGGGACGGAAGGTACGGGGCTGGTTTCGATCTACGTGGTCGCCCACTCCTCCACACCGCTGACCGCCGTTCAGTACTGGGCGCCAATTCCGGACTGCTGGCAGGGCGCTACCTGGATCGGCGACGTTAATCTGTTCCCCATATCGATCGGCAGTTCCCAATCGGGCATGTCCATCGGGCTGGGTGGCTGTGTGACAACACCCGTCCACATCCAGACGATCAACGTGATAACGACGATTCCACCACCCAACGACATCTGCTGTTTGATGGTTACCCGGCCGGACCTGCAGGCGCCCAGCGGTGAAATCGAGTTTGTCGACTGTAACAACGTCAAGTTTTTTGGCGCCGAAGCTTACGCGATCGTCGGTGACGGCAACGCCCCACCGGCGGTAACGAACCGTGTGCCGGCAGATGAGACCGGGGATCAGCCACTGGACGTATTGCTGCGGTGGCAGACTGAAGGTTGCGGCTGGACCTCTTACAACCACACCGTATATTTTGGGACAACATCGGACCCGCCGGCGGTAACCCACGACCTCGACACGGGAACTTACGACCCCGGACCTCTGCACCCAAACACCACTTATTACTGGAAAATTTTTGCCTGGCCGCTGGGCCCGGGTAGCTCCACAACAACGCCGGTATGGAGTTTTACAACTTCCGGGGGTGTTCCCGTCGATCAAACCACGTGGGGCGCGATCAAGGCGCTGTTTGACTAAAAACGGTCCGCGACGGAAACCGCATGCCTTCTTTAACCGTATTTCATCTATAGAAAGGAGCAAAAACGGTGAACCAATTCCCAGAATTCATTCAAACATTACCCGAGGTGGATCTCCCCTTTGACGGAGTTTCCGGCTGGTTGCTGCAGGGTGAAACACGGCAGGTCGTATTTCTTGAGTGCCACCAGTTGACCGACGTCCCCGCACACAGTCACCGGGCACAATGGGAACTGGTGATCGCCGGAGAAGTGGAGCTCCGGATGGAGGGAAAAGCGCAGGTACACCGCGCAGGCGACAGTTTCTATATCCCCGAGGGTATCGAACACGGCGCGACGATCCAGCCCGGCTACAAGGCCATTGTTTTCTTCGATCAGACCGACCGCTACCAGATCAAAAAGTAGCGAATTACTCCGGTTCGATTTCCTGAATACGCGCCTGGATGATGTCACCCCAGGGCGTGTTGGCGTTTCGCCGGTACAACTCTTCCAGCGCGCGTTTTTCATACGACGCGTTGCTGGAGTACGTCACGTTGTGCGAGTAGTTGTCGCGTTCCACGTGGGAAGCCGGCCGCGAGTCTTGGGTAATGGCAAACTCGGCGGGGTCGTTAATCGTCAATACGCCTGTATAGGTAACCTTTTCGGCCCGGATATCGAACTGGAGCTTGTCCGATTTAAACGGTGCGAACGTGTAGATAAACTTGCAATCGTGCGGGACCTCGTCGGTCGTTTCTCCGGATTCCGCTCTACTATCCGCATCCCTGACATCCTTGATCCAGAAGGTGGCGTTCCACTCCACCTTCGAGACGGCGTACCGACCCGGTTCGAGATTCTGGAACACAAAAAACCCGAAGTTGTGCGTTACTTCGATCGGATTGTCCTCGTCTCCCTGCCTGACAATCCAGCAGCGTGTGGTATAGGAACCGTCGGTCGGCGCGGACTTATATCCTTGCAGACCGAGTTCAAAATCGAGGACGCCGATGCCGGCCGTTTCAGGCGTACCCGAAACGTCTGGCATTTCCGTGTAGCGCAGCTTCGTGGCGCCGCCGACGCATGCCAGCGCGACAGCCACGGTCAACAGCACGATCACTCGAAAATTCTTCATAATTGTCTATCTCCTGGGTACCGGTGGGGTCGCTCAAGACTAGCAAGCGGGGTATCCTCCGTCAATCCGGAAACACGGGAGGAAGGATAATCCGGAGAATTGTGAACCGGCGGACTATCGTTCGATCTTGTATTTTTTCATCCGGTACAACAAAACGTGCCGGGCAATGTTCAGATATTTTGCCGCACGCGTTCGGTTCCATCCACAGTGGTCGAGCGCATCGCGAATCAGTTTTTCTTCCGCCTGTCCAAACGTAAGATGCTCCGGCGTCACGCCGTCGGTCGGCCCCGCGACTTGAGATCCGAAATCCGCGGGCAGGTCATCGAGGGTCAGATCGTCCGAACGGCGTAAAATCACCATTCGCTCCATCAGGTTCTCAAGCTCACGGACGTTTCCCGGCCAGGCGTATTCCACAAGCCGCGACATCAACGCCGGCGCAATCTTCACCCGTTTATCGGGCTCGAACCTGCCAACAAATTCACCGGCCAGAATCGGGATATCATCTCTCCGTTCGGAGAGGCTCGGAATCTTTATTGGGATCACGTTCAGCCTGTAAAACAGGTCCTCTCTGAACCTGCCCTCGCCAACCCGCCGCTGAAGATCAACGTTTGTTGCCCCGATTACGCGGACATCGATGGGGCGCGAACTTTCCGAACCCACGGGTTCGACGATCCGTTCCTGCAGGATACGCAGCAGTTTTACCTGCAACTCGACAGCCAGTTCGCCGACCTCGTCGAGCAGAATGGTCCCGCCGTCGGCCAGTTCAAATTTGCCTTTTTTATCGCGGATGGCTCCGGTAAACGCGCCCTTTACGTGGCCAAACAGTTCGGATTCGATCAGGTCCGCCGGTATCGCGCCGCAGTTTAACGTCACAAATTCCCCGTCTACCCGGGGGCTGCGAAAATGCAACATCCGGGCAACCAGCTCTTTTCCCGTTCCCGAAGGCCCACTGAGGAGCACGGTGGCGTCGGTCGCGGCAATACGTTCAACCACCGACATCATTTCCCTGAACGGGGCGGACACTCCAATCAGGTTCGGCTTTTCTTCCACGCGTCTCAAGCGGCCCTTCAGACGCCGGTTTTCTTTTTCGAGGGATCTGAAAGCGCCGGCGCGGTCGATCGCGGCAAACAGTTCTTCGTCTTCGAACGGTTTGGTGATGTAATCAAACGCCCCCAGTTTAACGGCCTTCACCGCCTGCGACACGGTCGCGTGCGCCGTGATCAGGATCACCTTCAATTCCGGTTGCAACTGTCTGGAAATCTCAAGGAGTTCGACTCCGTCCACGGTGGGCATTCTGATATCCGACAACAGCAGGTCCCAGCGATCCGACCGGATCTGATCCAGCGCCACCTCGCCGTCCTCCACCGCGTGAACATCGTGGCCCTGCTTCTCCAGTTTGAACTGGAGTACACGCCGCAGGGATTTGTCGTCGTCCGCCAGAAGAATTTTCATTTTCCAGACTCCGCCCGAAGGGGTAAATCGACTTTTACCGTCGTGCCCCGGTTCTTTTCGCTCTCAAAACCGATAGTGCCGTTGTGTCCATTAACAATCTCCTGGACCACAGCCAGCCCCAGCCCCGTCCCATCCGGTTTCGTCGTATAAAACGGCTCAAACAACCGCGCAAGCGTTTCCCCATCGATACCGGATCCGGTATCGGCAATCGTCAAAGTCGCCGAGGTACCGGACGACTTAAGTTCAATCGAAATCGTGTCGCCCTCACCCGACGCCTGAACGGCATTGAGCATCAGGTTGAGAATGAGTTGATGAAGTTTTTCCCGATCGCCTTCGATTGTTACGTTATCCCGCAGCGAACGGTTCGTGGTAATTCCTTTTTGTGCCGAAAACGATTCGACCTGACGCAGACTCGTCCGGACGGTCTCGGAAAAGTCCAGTTTCTCCAGCCGGGTTTCTTTGGGCCTGGCAAAGTCGAGGAACTCCGTTACCGTTCCATCGATTCGTTTGACCTCATTTCGCAGGATTTCCTTGAACTCTTCACGGTCTTCCCTGGAAGTATCGTCGTCCGTAAGGATGTCCGCCGCTCCCTTGATGGACGCCAGGGGATTTTTGATTTCGTGGGCCACACCGGCCGCTATCTGCCCGACAATCGAAAGTTGATGCGTCCGCTCGGCCCGCAGTTGTGCTTCCTGTTGCTTTTTCCGCGACCTGAATTCCCGATCGAACAAAACACCAACGAGGATCGCGATCGCGAAATAGAAAACCATCTCGGCGATCTCGCCGACGACGTCGCGGGCGCCTCCCACTCCAAAAAAAGCGTACGGCACCACCAGGAGTGAAATCGCCGCGGCGGTGACCAGACCGCCGCGTAATCCGAACCACGACGCCGCCATTACGATGGGGATATAACAGAAACGTCCGTGTACCGCGTGGAGCCAGTGTACGTGTCCGAAAAACGGTTCGATCAGCCAGCCGTAGTGGATGCCCAGCGTCACCACGGTCACCGATACCAATCCGATAATCTTGAGTGGAGTTGAACCCGGTGTTTTCAAGGCTGCCCCCCTGTATATTCGCCCGGCTGAAAAACAACAAAACTCCGGCGTCGTCTGTTGAATAATATATAATAAATCACACAAATCGAAGAATAATCTTCGCTTTGTCCCTGCCAATCGGCCTTAAGATTACATAACCGCCTGTATTTAAATGCGTTAACATAGTGGCACAATCCTTGTATATATAATGAACAATGAACCGTCTATTCTACAAGATTTTGGGTGTTGTTGTTCTCCTGGTGGTCTCGTTTGGCAGTTCCAAGGCGGACGATCGGCACCGTATACTCGCTGACTCGCTCCAGACCGTGTTTGAACGGTCGGACGCGGATCCGGTCTTTGATCCGGAAGGGGCCGGGCTGGAAGACTATCTCGTGCGGGCGGCGGTTCAGAACCAGGCGCTGCGGGTCGTCTTTTACGAGTGGGTTGCCGCCGAGCAAGCCGCAGGTTATTCGGGCTCGCTTCCCGATCCGAAATTTTTCTACACATATTTCCTGGAAAACGTCGAGACCCGGGTAGGCCCGCAACTCCAGCGGCTCGGGATCCAGCAGAATTTCCCGTGGTTCGGCACGTTGGGGGCGAAAAAGGATATTTCCAGCGAGTCCGCCGGGGCCGCCTATCAGCGATTTGAATCCCAAAAACTCAGGTTGTTCTACGAAGTCAAAACGGCGTTTTACGAATACTACTACCTGGGCCGGGATATCGCCATTACGCGGGACAACCTCGAACTGCTCACTTTCTGGGAGAAAGTGGCCAGGGCCAGATACCGCGTCGCGCTGAAACAGCATACGGACGTTATCAAGGCTCAACTGGAACTGGGAAAGCTGGAGGATCGACTGCGTACGGCCGAAGCCCGGTTGGCGCCGGCGGCCGCGCGGTTGCGCGCCGTATTAAACCTGCCGGACAGTGTCCAGCTGGCAACTCCCGAACAAGTCCGTATCGATGAAGTCAACGTGGACGCAAACCGGATTCTCGAGGTCATACAGACCCGCAATCCCGATCTGCAGTTTTTGGTTCATATGATCGAGAAGAACCGTGCCGCCGTCAAGCTGGCCGGCAAAGTTTCGTATCCCGGTTTTACAATCGGGCTTGACTATATCCACACGGGCGACGCGTTGAACCCGTCGATGATCGACAGCGGCAAGGACGCGGTGACGGCCACCGTCGGATTGAGCCTGCCCATCTGGTTCGGCGCCAACAAGGCCCGTAAACGCGAAGCCGAGGCGTCGTACCGGAGCGCGTTACACCGTCACACGGAGACCGCAAACCGGCTCAGTGCCCTGGCGGAACAACTGATATTTGATTATGAAGACGCGCTCAGAAAAACGTATTTATATCGCGACGGCCTGATACCCAAAGCCGAACAGTCCCTGAACGCCACGTATACTGCGTACCAGACCGGAGAGACAGACTTTCTGAACCTGCTCGAGACCCAGCGGCAGTTACTCGATTTTCAGTTGCAATTCGAAAGATCCAGTTCGGACCTCGCCATCCGCCGCGCTGAACTGGAAATGATCACCGGCACCGACCTTTCCCGATTTGTTATCAAGGAGTGATAAAGATGAGTTCTATGAAGCAGAATCTTTCCGGGTTGCCGGGGACCATCGTGTCCCGGTTCAAGCAAAGCCTGGCCACTATCGTTATCGTTTTGGTGGCATTTCTGATGGGTGGTCTTCTGTTGGGAAACAGCAACGGGCCAATCGAACACGCAGACCATGTCGGCGAACAAACAAAAGGACCAGAGAAATGGACCTGCTCAATGCACCCGCAGATTCAGCTGCCGAAACCGGGGTTTTGTCCGATCTGCGCGATGGATCTGATCCCGCTTGAATCCAGCGGAGGAGACGATTTAGCTCCCCGCCAGCTGAAAATGTCTGAAACCGCCAGGGAACTCGCCAGAATTCAGACAACCGCAGTTCAACGTGAGTTTGCGGAAGCGGAGATCCGCATGGTGGGCAGGATCACGTATGACGAAACAAACCTCGCGTACATCACCGCGTGGGTGCCGGGAAGACTCGATCGTCTGTTTGCCGACTATACCGGGATTACCGTCAGCAAGGGTGACCACATCGTCGACATCTATTCTCCGGAACTGCTCGCAGCGCAGGAAGAACTGATCCAGGCAGCAGCCTCCGTGTCCGCGCTCGACAGGACCAGAAGCGCTGTACTGCTCTCAACCGCCATCGCCACGCTGGAAGCAACGCGCGACAAGCTGCGCCTGTACGGCCTGACACAGGAACAGATCGACGCCATAGAACAGACGGGGCACGTTACCGATCACCTGACGCTGCACGCCCCGATCGGTGGCGTTGTTGTCCACAAAGACGCCCGGGAAGGCATGTACGTATCGACCGGCACCCGGATTTTTACAATCGCCGACCTTACCCGCCTGTGGGTGATGTTCGAAGCGTACGAATCGGACCTGCGCTGGTTGAAGTACGGGCAACGGGTCGAGTTCACATCTCCCTCCTTTCCCGGAGAACGGTTTGAAGCAATCGTCAGTTTCATCGATCCGCTGGTAAACCCGAAAACCCGGACGGTCCGCGTTCGGGCGGTGGTGGAAAACGGCGACAGGCGCCTCAAGCCGGACATGTTCGTCCGGGGTATTGTCAAATCCAGGCTGGGCGGCGGCGGTGAAATTGTCGACAATTATCTGGCCGACAAATGGATATCGCCGATGCACCCGGAAATCGTCAAGGACGGGCCGGGCCAGTGCGACGTTTGCGGTATGGACCTGGTGCCGGCGGCATCGCTGGGTTACGCGGGTACCGGCGCGGGCCAGGCGACCGCACCGCTGATGATTCCCGCGAGTGCACCATTGATCACGGGCAAACGCGCCGTCGTTTACGTCGAGCTGTCCGGAGGCGACGGGCCGATGTTTGAAGGACGCGAAGTAACACTCGGGCCCCGCGCGGGCAATTCCTATATCGTGATCGCCGGACTCAATGAAGGCGAGCGGGTGGTTACGAACGGGGCTTTCAAGATCGACAGCGAACTGCAGATCCAGGCACGACCAAGCATGATGTCACCGGCGGGAGGTTATCAGACCGCTGGCCACCAGCACGGTCAAACGGGCTCTTCTTCTACGTCCCAGGCGGATCACAACGGAGAAAAGAAAATATCCGCGGCAACCGACGCTGAACGTCGCGCCATCGCGCCGGTGTATGAGGCCTACTTTGAGTTGCAGATGGCGCTGGCGAAAGACGACCTGGAGTCCGCAAAAAAGGCGGCGGTGAGTTTAAAGAAATCGGTCGACGAGGTGGACACAAACGTCTTTTCGAGGTCTGGACACGAGACCTGGATGCAACTCGCCAAGACGTTGTCCGGTGAATTAAATAGCGCGGGCCTCGCCACCAAAATGGACTCGGCACGTAACGCGTTTTTCTACATCTCCGAAGCGGTGATTGCCCTCCAGAAAACATTCGGCCACCTGAAAGAGGACTATTTTCTCACCCACTGCCCAATGGCGCGAGGCGGCGACGGTGCGGACTGGCTGCAGAAGGAAGACATCGTATGGAATTCCTTCTACGGTTCACAAATGCTCCGCTGCGGTTCCATCGAGAAAACACTACCCGCGACACAGGACGGAAAGTAACAGTAAATGAACTCTCCGTCCGATAAAAACGAAACCACAACAAAAGGTCCGCTCAACAGGATCATTCAGTACTGCATCAATAACAAATTGATCGTTACTGTGTTGTTACTGGTGGTGGCTGTCTGGGGGGTGATGGTCGCGCCATTTGACTGGGACATCGGCGGTTTACCCCGCGACCCCGTTCCGGTAGACGCCATTCCGGACATCGGCGAAAACCAGCAGATCGTTTTCACGGGGTGGAAGGGGCGATCGCCCCAGGACATCGAAGACCAGATCACGTATCCAATGACTACGGCGCTGCTGGGAATCCCCGGGGTCAAGACGGTGCGCAGTTATTCTTTCTTCGGATTCTCCACGATCTACATCATTTTCGAAGACGGCGTGGAGTTTTACTGGTCGCGCAGCCGCGTACTGGAGAAGCTCAATTCACTCCCCCCGGGAACGGTGCCCGCCGGCGTCCAGCCTGCGCTCGGGCCCGACGCCACCGCCCTCGGCCAGGTTTTCTGGTACACACTGGAAGGCCGCGATAAAGACGGTCACCCCACCGGAGGCTGGGACCTCCACGAACTGCGGACGATTCAGGACTGGACGGTGCGTTACGCCCTTCTGTCGGCCAGTGGCGTATCCGAAGTGGCGTCGGTGGGCGGATTCGTGCAGGAGTACCAGATCGACGTCGATCCCGACGCGATGCGCGCGCACAACATCACCTTAAGCGACGTATTCACGGCGGTTCGCGCGTCAAATATTGACGTCGGCGCGCGCACCATCGAAATCAACAAGGTAGAGTATGTTATCCGGGGTCTTGGATTCATTAAAGATCTCCACGATATCGAACAGTCCGTTGTGGCGCAACGGGACAATGTACCCATCCGTGTCGTTGACGTGGCGCACGTGGCGCTGGGGCCGGCCATGCGCCGCGGCGCGCTGGACAAGGGCGGCGCCGAAGCGGTCGGTGGCGTTGTGGTGGTCCGGTACGGCGAAAACCCGCTCCAGGCGATCAAAAACGTAAAAAAGAAAATCGAAGAAATCGCCCCCGGCTTGCCCAAAAAAACGCTGGAGGACGGCCGTGTCTCGCAGGTTGAGATTGTTCCATTTTACGACCGCTCCGGCCTGATTTACGAAACACTGGGCACACTGAATACCGCCCTGATTGACGAAATCCTCGTGACGATTATTGTTGTGCTTTTCCTGTTGATGCATCTGCGCAGTTCCCTTCTGATCTCCGGCCTCCTGCCATTGACCGTACTGATGGTGTTCATCGCGATGAAGGTTTTCAAGGTAGACGCCAATATCGTGGCGCTTTCCGGTATTGCCATCGCCATCGGAACCATCGTCGACATGGGAATCGTGATTACCGAAAACATCCTGAAACATCTGGACCGCGCCCCAACCGGCTCCAACCGCAGGAATATCATCTTTAAAGCCGTCACCGAAGTCGGAGGCGCCGTTCTCACCGCGGTGGCAACCACGGTTGTTTCGTTTCTACCCGTGTTCGCGCTGGAGGCCGCCGAAGGAAAACTGTTCAAGCCGCTCGCTTATACCAAAACGTTTGCGTTGATCGCGTCGATTATCGTGGCGCTGACGATTATCCCGCCGTTTGCGCACCTGCTGTTTTTCAAAGGCCGGCGCCTTTTCCGCTCAAAACCGCGGTTACCGGCGATAACCAACTACATCATAATGGCTGTGCTCGCGTGGCTGCTGGCCGGGCATTGGTTGCCACTGGGGATTGGCGCCGGGGCGGTTCCTAATTTTGTTTTTGTCGTTCTGCTTCTCGGTGGTTTGCTTCTTCTCGTCCGGCTGTTTATCCGCGGTTACGAACCCATCCTTCGCTGGTGCCTGGCAAACAAGGGAAAATTCCTGGTCCTTCCCTTGTTGCTTGTTCTGGCGGGTTTTTTCGTGTGGATCGGTTTTGACCGGGTGTTCGGGTTTTTGCCGGGATTCGTCCGGTCAACACCGGCCTATGTATCCCTCAATCATTCGTTTCCCGGCCTTGGAAAGGAATTCATGCCGGACCTGGACGAGGGTTCGTTCCTGTACATGCCTACAACAATGCCCCACGCTTCCATCGGTGAAGCACTGGATGTGCTTCAATACCAGGACAGGGCTTTCAACGCCATCCCGGAAATCGAATCCGTCGTCGGTAAACTGGGCCGCGCCGACTCGCCACTGGACCCCGCGCCGATTTCAATGATCGAAACCGTCATCAATTACAAAACGGAGTACGTCACGGACCTGAACGGAAAACGATTGAAATTCAGGTACGACAGGAAAAGCCACAAATTTGTACGCGATGAACACGGCCAACTGGTGCCGGACAAACGCGGCCGTCCTTACCGAAACTGGCGCGATCACATACACGGACCGGAGGACATCTGGGACGAAATCATCGCGGCCGGCAGAATCATCGGAACCACGTCGGCGCCCCGTTTGCAACCGATCGCCGCTCGCATCGTGATGCTCCAGTCGGGTATGCGGGCGCCGATGGGCGTGAAGATCAAGGGACCGGACCTGGAGACCATCGAACGCGTGGGTATGGAAATCGAACGGTTCCTCAAGGAGGTCCCTTC
>CAYUDF010000026.1:0-11564 GCA_964443465.1 uncultured bacterium | reverse complement strand
GTCGATGGCGATATTTGCAAAATCTGCGGGGCCAAACCGGCCACGATTCACTATACAGAGATCGTAAACGACAAGATGGTCACCCTCGATCTGTGCTCGGAATGCGCGGATAAAAAAGGCATCGAGGTTAAGAAGGCTACGGCCTACGGACTGGGTGACCTGGTGGCGGAATTGATCGACGGCACCGTAAAGGACGATACGGCTCGTATCGGCCGCGTCCGTTGTCCCGAATGCGGGTACGATTACTCGGATTTTCGCAACATTGGCAGGTTCGGGTGTCCGGAGTGTTACCGTTCGTTCGAAGCGCAACTCAATCCGCTGCTTCGCCATATACACGGCAGCACCCAGCACGCCGGCAAAACGCCGGTCCGCCTGGGCAAAAAAACGGCTTCCCGCCAGAAGGTTCTCCGGTTGAAGGAGCAGCTTTCGAAGGCGATAGAGAATGAAAACTACGAAACGGCCGCCGAACTTCGCGACGAAATCCGACGGATGGACGACCCGTCCGCCGGAAACCGAGAGGAAAAGGAATAGGACCGTGTTTGATGCTGGTTTTATGCTCGAAAATCCGGCCCGGTGGCTGGACGGTTCGGGCGAAGAAAACGAAATGATCATGTCCAGTCGCGTCCGTGTGGCCCGTAACCTGTGCCAGCACCGCTTCACGCACAACTGCGACAACGAACAGCTCTCGGAGGTGCTCGCCGACGTTACCCGCGCCGCTGGAGCCACCGAGACGTTTGACAACAGCCGATTTGTGGGTATGGGGGAGGTCTCAACGCTGGACAGGCAGTTCCTCTCCGAGCGTCACCTGGTCAGCCGCGAATTTCTCCTGAACTCGGCCAACCGGGGATTGATTGTCAACGGGCACGAAGACGTCTGTCTCATGATCAACGAGGAAGACCACCTGCGATTGCAGGCGTTTGGGTCTGGTCTGGACCTGAAATCGACCTACGCCCGCGCGAACCAGCTGGACAACGAGCTTACGGCGGGTCTGGACGTGGCCTTCAGCGAACGATTTGGCTACCTGACGGCGTGTCCGACCAATGTGGGGACGGGGCTCAGAGTGTCCGTATTGATCCACCTGCCCGGCCTGGTTCACAGCAAGGAGATCAACAAACTGCTGGAATCGCTGGGCAAGCTCAACCACACCATGCGCGGGATCTACGGCGAGGGCAGCGAGGTAATGGGAAATTTTTTCCAGCTTTCCAACAGCGCCACGCTGGGAGTCTCTGAAGAAGACATCATCAGGGGGCTGCGGGAGATGGCCCTGAAGGTGGCAGGATTCGAGCGGAAGGCCCGGGAGATGCTGTTCAGCAAGGCACGAAGCTTGCTTGAAGACAAGGTTTGGCGTGCTTACGGCCTTCTCCGGTACGCCCACAGCGTAAATACCAAAGAGGCGCTCAGCCTGATTTCCGCGGTTCGGTTGGGGCTGGGAGTCGGAATCATCGAGGACGTAACAATCAAGGTTTTAAATCATTTGCTGATCTATACCCAGCCCGCCCACCTGCAGAAAATGAAGGGCCGGGCGATGGAAGCGCCGGAGCGCGACGTCGCCAGAGCGGAGTACATAAGGAACGCGCTGGTCGCCCCGTCCGGGTAGAGGCCAGACATGGAGGATCTTTTAGATGCAGGACCGATTTACAGACAGAGTTCGTAAAGTCATCTACTTTGCCAGGGATGAAGCCAACCGGCTGCAGCACGACTATATCGGAACCGAACACCTGCTGCTCGGCATCGTGCGCGAGGGGGAGGGAATCGCGGCGAAGGTCCTCAGCAAGCTCGATCTCGATTTCGAGCAGATCCAGCAGGCCGTGGAAAACATGGTGAAGAGTTCCGGCGGCACGCTGACTATCGGCGAAATCCCGTTTACGCCCCGGGCGAAACGGGTGCTGGAGCTGGCCATCGAGGAAGCGCGTCTGTTGGGACACAATTACGTGGGTACCGAACACCTCCTGCTGGGGCTGATCCGTGAGGGCGAAGGGGTCGCCGCACAGGTTCTGACCGAGCTGGGTGTGGACCGGAAACGGGTTCGTGAAGAAGTGTTGAAGCTGTTGGGGCCGTCCACGACGGCAAAAACCCGAAAGGCCAAAAAAGACAAGAGCGAAACCCCCAACCTGGACCAGTTCGGCCGCGACCTGATTCAGATGGCTCGCGAGGGCAAGCTGGATCCGATCATCGGCCGTGAAACGGAGATCGAGCGCGTGATCCAGGTGCTCAGTCGCCGCAAGAAAAATAACCCCGTTCTGATCGGCGAACCCGGTGTCGGCAAGACGGCCATCGCCGAAGGGCTGGCCCAGAAGATCGTCGAGAACCGGGTTCCGGAAATCCTCAAGGACAAAAGAATAACCACCCTTGATCTTGCATCTGTAGTAGCGGGAACGAAATACAGAGGGCAGTTCGAGGAGCGCATGAAGTCTATTATTAACGAGATCCGCGCGACCGACGAGGTCGTCATATTCATCGACGAGCTCCACACGATCGTCGGGGCCGGCGGCGCG
Organism: uncultured bacterium; assembly: GCA_964443465.1. Classification (GTDB taxonomy): domain Bacteria; phylum Krumholzibacteriota; class Krumholzibacteriia; order WVZY01; family JAKEHA01; genus CAYUDF01. The sequence goes on along the minus strand of CAYUDF010000026.1, from coordinate 9,069 downwards.
GAGGGCGCCATCGACGCGTCCAACATGCTCAAACCCGCCCTGGCCAGGGGCGAGCTACAGTGCATCGGCGCCACAACGCTGGACGAATACCGCAAACACATCGAAAAAGACGGTGCGCTGGAGCGGCGGTTCCAATCCATCATGGTCAATCCGCCGACCGAGGAGGAGACGATTCAGATCATCATGGGTCTGCGGGACCGTTACGAAGCCCACCATCGGGTGAAGATCAGTGACGCCGCCGTCAAGGCGGCGGTGTTCCTGTCGGAGCGTTACCTGCACGACCGGTTCCTGCCCGACAAGGCGATCGATGTGATCGACGAAGCAGGATCGCGTGCGAGACTGGCTGTCGTGACCGCACCGAGTGAACTCCAGGAACTGGAAAACGAGATAGAAGAAATCTCCCGCGAAAAAGAATCCGCCATTCAGGCGCAGGAATTCGAAAAAGCGGCGCGCTTCCGGGATAACGAAAAAGAGGCCCGCAAGAAACTGGAAGACCTCCGCAAAACATGGAACGAGACCAAGCAGGTGGAGGAGAGTGTCGTCAGCGGCGAGGATATCGCCAAAGTGGTTTCGTCGATGACCGGTATTCCGGTCAGTGAAGTCAAAGAAGAGGAAACCGAAAAGCTGCTCCGCCTGGAAGAAGTGCTCGAATCGCGTGTGGTCGGACAGGACGAAGCGGTAAAAACAGTCGCCAGGGCGGTGCGCAGGAACCGCGCCGGCCTGCGTGATCCGAAGCGGCCCATCGGCAGCTTTATGTTTCTCGGACCGACCGGTGTTGGCAAAACAGAACTGGCCAAAACACTGGCCGAAGTGCTGTTTGAATCGGAAGATTCCCTGGTTCGTATTGACATGTCCGAGTACATGGAAAAATTCTCTGTTTCACGCCTGATTGGTGCGCCCCCCGGATTCGTCGGGTACGACGAAGGCGGGCAACTCACGGAAAAAGTCCGCCGTAAGCCGTATTCCGTTATCCTGCTGGACGAGATCGAAAAAGCGCACTCAGACGTGTTTAATATTCTCCTCCAGGTCATGGAAGAGGGGCAACTGACCGACAACTACGGTCGCCGCGTTGATTTCAGAAACACCGTGCTGATCATGACGTCCAACGTAGGGGCCTCTGATATGAGGTCCGGCAAGAGTCTGGGATTCGCGCACGAAGGCAGCGATTCTAAATTCAAATCCATGCAGGGCAAACTGCTTGAACGACTGAAAAAGACGTTTAACCCCGAGTTTCTGAACCGTCTGGACGATACCATCGTGTTTCGTGCGCTGACCAAAGACGATATGAGCGCTATCGTCGAGATCCTGCTCAAGCAGTTTCGCAAACGTCTCGATGTGCTCGACCTGGAAATCTCGTTTACGGACGGCGCAAAGCAGTTCCTGATCGACAAGGGATTTGACCCCGCACTGGGCGCCCGGCCCCTCAAGCGCGCAATTCAACGCTATCTCGAAGACCCGATGAGCGAGTTGATGCTCCGACAGGGTATGAGTGGAGATGCGGAGATAAAAGTAGAAGTAGAAGGTGGGAACCTCAAGTTCGATATGGTGTCTAAAACTGGGACGGACACGTCGCAGTAGCTGTCTAAGCGCGCGGACAGCAGGCGGGATTTGAAGCCTGTCTGTTAGTTATTAATTTTCAATAAGTTGCAAAATACCCCTGGCGACGGCTTGGGGTATTTTGTATTTACACAGTTGATGGCCTGTGCTAGCATGCACACGGTTTTCGGTAGTAGGCCTATGAAAACAATAAACTTAGCAACACGTAACTCGTCCCCCTGCGTCACCCGCGCGGGTTTTTTGTATGGAGGTTTTTGCCTGTTACGGGCGGGTCTTCTCATGGGACTGCTTTGTCTTGTTTTGTCGGTCGCCGTTACCTCCGTCCGTGCCCAGACCATTTATATCCATTCGATTGAAATCACCGGTAACCGCCAGGTGTCCGACGACAAGATTTTACGTGTCCTTCGAGTCAAGAAGGGCGACAGGTTCGACCAGACAAAATTCCAGGAAGCCCTTAAACAGCTGTTCGCGACCAAGCAGTTTTCGTACGTCAACGCATATCGCGAAGACACGTCAACGCTCGACTCACTCCGTATTCTCATCCAGGTAGAAGAGTATCCAAAGATCGAGAACGTACGGTACTCCGGGAACGATCACATCGACGACGATGAACTGGGCAAAGTGGTGAACATCGGAAAGGGGACCTTCGTCCGGCCGTCATTACTCGGCAAGGACAAGGAAGCGATTACCGATGCATACAAGGAAAAGGGGTACTACCGTGTAGCCGTCGACGATTCGCTGACCGTCGATCCGGAGACGCGTTCGCTGGTGTTGATGTACGTGGTTGAGGAGGGCGAGAAGGTCTCGGTCAAACACATCGACTTCATCGGCGTCAAGGCCATCGATACCGAAACACTCCGCAGAAACCTGGCTACCAAGCAGGACAACTGGTTCCGGGGCGGTGATTTCAAACCCGGTGAGTTCGAAGCGGACCAGGAAGCCATACTGGTTCGGTACAGGGAATTTGGATATCTGGACGCCCAGATCACCGACAAGGAAATGGTGTTTTCCGACGACGGTAAGGATCTTGATATTTTTATCACGATCGATGAGGGCAAGCAGTACATGATCGGCGACATCACGTGGACCGGGAACGAGCTGTTTCCCGACACGTTGATCGGCAGAATGATGACGATGGTGAGGGGCCAGATATTTAACGACTCTCAGTTCGCGATGATTCGCGACAATGTGTCGGCCATGTATGCCGACCGCGGATACATTTACAGCACGGTCAGCCCGGTCAAGCGCGTCAACGGCGACGTCATCGACGTCCGGTTCGAGATCACCGAGGGCAAGGCGGCCCACGTCCGGGAAATCAATATTACGGGCAATTCAAAAACCTACGAGGAAATAATCCGGCGCCAGCTCGTGCTCATGCCGGGGGACGTGTTTCTACGGGCCCGCCTGATCCGATCGCTGCGCGAGGTATTTAACCTGGGTTTTTTCGCCGGGCCACCGCAGGTAATCCCAGGACGTCCCGACGAAGAGGGCGATATCGATATAACACTGCGTGTGGAAGAGAAACCCGCCGGCCAGTTCAGACTGGGCGCCGGTTTTTCCCAGCTTAACCGGGTCAGCGGATTCATTGGCGTGCAGGAACCCAACTTCCTGGGCCGCGGGCTGAGAATCGGTTTCGACTGGGAGTTCTCGAAATTCCGGCAGAATATCAATGTATCGCTGACAGAACCGTGGTTCATGGGTACGCCCACCGAAGTCAGCTTCAACGTGTACAACCGGATCCAGCAGCAGGTTCAACAGCAGTTTTTTTCGGACAAGCGCAAGGGGATTTCGGTCCGGGTCGGCCGTCCCTTTCCGTGGTTCGATTACACGTCGGTTTTTACCCGGTACAGTTACGAGGAAGTGGAACTTTCAAATTTTGCGGATGGTTATTTCGGTCCGCTGCGGTTTACCGCCTGGCCCCAGCGTACCAGCTCGGTTGGTCTGACGCTCCTGCGTAACTCGACCGACAGCCCGTTTCATCCCACTGTGGGTACGCGTACGGTTTTTAACGGACGGTGGACGGGTGGTCCGCTGGGTGGGGACATCGATTTCCAGAAATACGAGATAGACTTCAGCTGGTACGAACCGCTATTCTGGCGGTTCGTGCTGCAGATCCGAAATCAGTTCGGCATCATGGACGGGTATCAGAACGCGTCCCAGGTGCCCGACTTCGAAAAATACCGGTTGGGGGGAAACCGGCGCTGGGGACTCAGGGGGTATGATTTTTACGAAGTGGTCCCCAAAGGGAACGCCCAGTTTATCGGCGGGCGATTCATGCAGATTTCGACATTAGAGGTTTCATTTCCAATCGCGCCGCCAACGGTGTACGGACTTATGTTTGCCGAGGGCGGTAACACGTGGAACAGTTTTCAGGAATCAACACTATTTGAATTGCGGAAAGGCGTTGGCGTTGGGGTTCGAATCGAGCTACCGATGCTGGGTACTGTCGGACTGGACTACGGGTACGGGATCGACAGGATCGGTGGGGCGGCGTGGGAGCCGCACATCACTTTCGGCGGTATGTTCTGATATAGAACCCGAGCAAAGGAGCAACGGTTATGCGGTCTAAGCGTCTTATTATACTTGCACTTACAGCTATTTTTATCTCCGGGTCGGCGATTTCTTTACTTGCCCAGGAGTCCAAAATCGGCTACATTGACTCAATTAAAATCTTTGCGGATTACAGAGAGACTCAGGACGCCGAACGGCTTTACCGCCAGGAGGTGGACCAGTGGACCGCTCAGAAGACGCGGATGGAGCAGGAGATCGTCCGGCTCAGGGACGAACTGCAGGCGCAGAGCCTGATGCTCTCTGAAGAGAAAAAGGCAGAAAAGAAGCTGGAGCTCGACCGGAAGATGGCCGAGTATCAGCAGTTTATGGACGAGACCTTCGGCGACGACGGCCTTGCGGCGAAGCGCAACAAAGAGCTCACGCAACCGATCGTTGAAAAGATCAACAAGATCCTGGAAGATCTCGGCAAGGAACAGGGCTACTCGATCATTTTTGACGTAGCCAATGCAAATATCGTTTACGCGGACAAGGCACTCGACCTGACGGATGTCGTACTCACGAAACTCAACCAGATGCAGTAGTTGGGTTTGCAGGAGATAACACAGTGAGCTCTCTCCAGTTTAAACTCGGGGAACTCGCCGACATAGTCGGGGGGAAAGTCGAGGGTGACGCCGAAGTTGAAATCGACGGCGTGGCCGGCATTCGGGAAGCCCGGGCGGGTCAGATCACGTTTCTGGCGAACCCGAAATACGAGGAATTCCTGGACACGACCGGTGCGTCAGCGGTTATCGGCCCGCCGGACATGAAGATCAACAAACCCCTGATCAGGATTGAAAATCCCTATTTCGCCTATCTGAAGGTTCTGAATTTATTCGCCGAACAACTGACGGTAAAGTACCCTCGAGAGGTCCACGACCAGGCCGTTGTTGACGACAGCGCTGTACTGGGAAACAATGTGGCGGTGGGACCGTTCTGCCAGATCTGTGCCGGCGCCAGGATCGGAGACAACACAACGATTCTGGCCGGGGTCTTTGTAGGGGTAGACGTACAAATCGGAGCCGATTGCCTGGTCTACCCGATGGTAACGATCCGTGAAGGGAGCCGGCTGGGTGACAGGGTGATCCTGCAGCCGGGTGTTGTAATCGGTGCGGACGGATTCGGCTTTGCCAAGGACGGTCAGACACACCACAAGGTGCCGCAGATCGGCCGTGTGATCATCGAGGACGACGTCGAGATCGGCGCGAACTCGACCGTCGACCGGGCGACAACCGAAGAAACCCGCGTCAAGCGCGGTTCCAAAATAGACAATCTGGTGCAGGTCGCGCACAATGTGGTCGTGGGGGAAGACAATATTATTGCTGCCCAGGTGGGTATTTCGGGAAGCACCGAACTGGGCAAAAACGTTGTGCTGGGGGGCCAGGCGGGCCTCGCGGGCCATATCACCGTCGGAGACGACGCCATGGTGGGTGGCGGGGCAGGTGTAACGAAGTCGGTGCCGCCCAACACAGTCGTATCGGGCTACCCCGCGCGCGAACACAACAAGGCGCGCCGGTTGTACGTGTACACAACGAAACTTCCTGACCTGTTCGACAGGGTAAAAGAGCTGGAAAAGAAACTGGCCCGGTACGAGGAGGGAGCGCCGTTTGGTTCGTCAGCAGAAGACGATAAGTCGGGAGATTGAGCTCGAGGGTCTGGGGATCCACACGGGCAACAAAATCCGTCTGACATGCAAACCGGCGCCGCCTAACAGCGGCATTAAATTTATCCGGATGGATGGTGAGGAGCGCGTGGAGATCCCCGCTCTTGTCACCAGCATTCCCCCCGACGCGCCGGCGCATCGGAATACCACGATCGGCAATGGCGAGAAGTCCATTTTTACGGTCGAGCATATTCTGGCAGCTTGCTACGGGTTGCAGATCGATAATCTGGATATCGAAATATCGGGTAACGAACCCCCCGAGCCGGAAGGCGGCAGTTACGTCTCATATGTGAAAGCGTTTAACGCGGCCGGTATCATCAGTCAGGGCGTGCCCGTAGACATTTTTGAGGTGGACCGGGCGATAACGTACAAAGACGGGGACGTTGAGCTCCACGCGGTGCCCGCGGACAACTTTCGGGTGAGTTTTACGATCCAGTACGACAACCCGTGCATCGGGACCCAGTTCGCGACCTACGACATCAATCCCGAGGTTTTTGAAAAGGAAATTGCTCCGGCCCGGACATTTGTCCTGATGCGTGACGTCGAACAACTGCGGGAAATGGGATTAATCAAGGGCGGTTCCCTGGACAACGCAATCGTATTTGAGGAAAACTCGATCCTGAACGAAACACCGCTGCGTTTTCCCGACGAGTGCGTGCGCCACAAGATCCTCGACCTTATCGGTGACCTGTCGCTGTTGGGTGCGCCGATCAAGGGGCACATAAACGCGGTACGATCGGGACATTCCTCAAATGTTGCGTTTGTCAGAAAACTGTGGGAACTCAAAGAGAGCAAAAAAAGATTTTCGCTGGCCACATCCGCCGGCGAATGGGATATCAATCTGATCCAGGAAATCATGCCGCACCGGTACCCGTTTCTGCTCGTGGACCGCATTGTCGAACTGGAAGACAAAAAGCGGGTGGTCGGCATCAAGAACGTAACGATCAACGAACCGTTTTTTCAGGGCCATTTTCCGGGACACCCCATCATGCCGGCGGTTCTGATCATCGAGGCCATGGCCCAGGTGGGCGGCGTATTGCTGCTCAACTCGGTCGATGACCCGAAAAAATATCTGGTTTACTTTACGCGCGTGGACAAAGCAAAATTCAGACGGCCGGTGATTCCGGGGGATCAACTCCGTTTCGAGCTCGAATTGCAGAAGCTGAGACGGGGAATCTGTACGATGTGGGGACGAGCCTTCGTCGACGGCAAACTGACTGCCGAGGCGGAGTTGTCGTCCGTAATCGTAAAGCGCTGAATTTGACACAACCCAAGAGGACAATCGTGGAAAGTGTAAATCTTAAAAAAACCAAGATTCATTCGACCGCAGTGGTTCATCCGTGGGCGCGCATCGGCGCCGGTGTTCAGATTGGTCCCTACGCCGTGATCGGTCCCGAGGTTGTTCTCGGGGACGGGTGCGAGATCGGTTCACACGTTCTCATCGACGGGATCACGACAATCGGGAATAACAACCGGATATTTCATGGCGCCAGCGTGGGATCCGAACCACAGGACCTGAAATACAACGGCGGCCGGACTCGGCTGGTTATCGGCGACGACAACGTTATCCGCGAGTTTGTTACCATCAACACGGCGACCGCGGAAGGTGAAGCGACAATCATCGGGTCGAACTGCCTGCTTATGGCGTACTCTCACGTTGCCCACAACTGTGTTCTGGGTGACTACGTGATCCTCGCGAACTCGGTGAACCTCGCCGGTCACGTTCTGGTGGATGATCATGCGATCATCGGTGGTGTCACGCCGGTGCACCAGTTTGTGCGCGTCGGCAAACACGCTTTTATTGGCGGCGGGAGCCGCGTCGAAAGAGACGTTCCGCCGTTTATCAAGATCGCAGGCAATCCGCCCGCGGTTTACGGAGTTAATTCTGTTGGTCTCGCCAGACGTGGTTTTTCGGAAGAACGACGGACGACGATCAAAAAGATCCACAAACTGATATATCGCCGCGGACTGAATACGTCGCAGGTTATCGAAGCGCTGGAAAACGGGGAATTCTCCGGTCCCGACGCCGACGAAATGCTGGAATTTCTGAAAACCTCCGAACGCGGCATCCAGGCGTAAAATCGAGAAATAGCGACGACGGGCCGCCCCGGGGGCGGCCCGTCGCGTTATTTCTCGCGGCGGTTCATACTGGCAGCCTTTTCCGCTTCGCGGCAGACAGTTACAAACTTGCCGAGGCTGCAGCACAACCGCCGCTGTAAAAAAGAATATTGCAATGGGACTTAAAATTGGAGTTATAGGTGTTGGACGGTTGGGGCGGATACACGTTCGTATCCTGCGCGAGCTGGACGCCGTGGAATTTGTCGGCTGTCACGATCGCATTACCGAGAGGGCGGATTCGGCGGCCGCGGAGTACGGGGCGACCGCTTTTGCCACCAGGGAACAGTTGCTCGACGCCGTCGACGCCGTGTGCGTTGTGGTGCCGACTTCGGACCACGCCCGTTTTTCCACTATGGCAGCTGAAGCGGGTAAGGACATCTTCGTCGAAAAACCGCTGGCCGCCGAAATAGATCTGGCCGAGTCGATCGTATCGGCCGCCGCGAAACACAATCGGATACTGCAGGTCGGGCACAGCGAGCGGTTCAACGGCGTGCTCGAAAAAGTCCGTTCCCGGATTGGCAAACCCACTTTTATCGAAATTCATCGCCTCGCTCCCTTTTCGGTCAGGGGCACCGACGTGTCCGTCGTGGGTGACTTGATGATTCACGACCTCGATTTGCTCCATTATTTTCTGGATGAGAATCCGGTCGAGATTCGCGCGAAGGGCGCCGGCGTTCTCACAGAAGCTCCCGACATTGTGAACGTCCGCCTGGAATACGCCGGCGGTTGTGTCGCCAATGTTACAGCCAGCCGGGTGTCCGTCGAAGTCATGCGGAAAATCCGTGTGTTTTCGCCCAACCGGTATTTGTCGATCGACATGCAGAGGGGCAAAGCGGTGGAATACCGCAAAGCCGCGGAATTTGACTCGAACATCACAAGGCTTCGCTCACAGTCCGAAGGATTCGACAAACTCGGATTGAATGATTTTGTCGAGTTCGAGTCTTTCGAGTCGGACGGTGGCGAACCCCTCAAAAAAGAACTGGAAGCATTCTGCCGGTCGGTCGTCACGCGGGAAACCCCGCCGGTTACCGGTGAAGACGGGTTAAATGCCGTCAGGCTGGCGTCGGAAATCGTCGAGATCATTCAAAAAGACCACACCACTCACCGGTAGAATCGCCGTCATGCGATCCAATCCCACAATCCTTCTTTGCTGCGGCGAAATGAGCGGCGACCTGCACGCGGCC
>CAYUDF010000025.1:0-11727 GCA_964443465.1 uncultured bacterium | reverse complement strand
CGTCCGCAGCTCCTTCTATATCAATCGGATTGACGATCTGAATTGTCTCAACGCACCGGCTAGGCGCGCCGTTAATTTGATATCGGCAGGAGCTTTATAGTGCTTTCGACTATTTTTCGGACGAATGGGGATAGAATGTCGATCAGGCGGTTGAGCGGAACTCCAGCAAAAAGTTGTTTTTGAACTCCCAGTCTACTGGATATCCGAACTCTTTTATTTTACCCAGGTTAGAAACCTCGAGGCCGTATTTTCGGCCAAGCTCAACCATGTTCTCCACGGAATGGAAGTGAAATGAATACTCGAACCAGTTCTTGTCGGACGTTACCAGGTCGGGATTGCTGATAAAATCCGCGAAAAATCTGCCGCCCGGTTTCAGCAAGCGGGATATCGTTTCCAGGCAGAGACCAATCAGTTTATCGTCAAGATGGTAACTGGTTTGCGACATCCAGACGTAATCAAAGCTCGCGCTGTCCAGTTCTTCTCCGCCGAACGTACTGGATACAACCAGTACCGGATTTTTATCTTCCAGCCCTGCTTTTAACACCTGTTTTCGGGCTTCGACGATCGCATCATCGCGTAGATCGATTCCACAGTAGTTACCCGGTTCCAGATAGGGGATAAACGCGAGGCCGCCGGAAAGCGGGCCACAACCGATATCGAGTAGCGCGTGCCGGGGCTGGAGCCCCACTTCTTTCAGCAGGGCCAACTGGTAATCCTGCATTTCCTGCCAGTACCCGATCGGTCCGATCATGTTGTCCAGACGGTACTGTTCCCTCTTTGACGGTACGATTGTCCGTATCGTCCAACTGCCCAATCTTCTGACGGGGTCAAATATCGGGCGTAATCGTGACGGAATCAACCGGCGGGAAACTGATAAAAACGAATTTCTTGTCGACTTCGGCATTCGATATTCCCTCGGGACGTTCCCGTTCCCCTTTTCAACCCAGGTAGTTCGACAGCCCGTCCAGGAACAGCTGGACGGCCAGCGCCACCAGGACCATCCCCATAAGGCGCTCAATCGCAATTAACCCGCGTTTCGTCAGGAAGCGTACCAGAAACGTCGAGCTGAAAAGCACTACGAAAGTGGCGCCCCAGGCCAGCAGGGCAGCGAGCAACAGGTCGACCTGCCGTCCCGGTGCGCCGGTGGCAAACATCATTAAAACCGCCAGCAGAGACGGCCCTGCGATCAGCGGAATCGCGAGCGGCACCAGCAACGGTTCACCGTCCAGCTCGCGCCCAATGTTTCGATCCGCCGGTGGAAAAACCATGCGCATGGCGATCAAAAACAGGATAATGCCGCCCGCCACGCTGACCGACTCCTGCTTCAGCCCGAGGAACCCCATCAGGTAACGGCCCCCGAACACAAATATCGCAATGATCACCAGAGCGAAGAGCAATTCTCGCACCAGTACGGTCCGGCGGCGCCCTTCGGGCACCTTCTCCAGTATGGACAAAAAGATCGGCGTGTTACCGAACGGATCCATAATCAGAAAAAGTGTGACGGAAACAGAAATTATATCCATGAGGTTCAGTTCTCCCGGTTAGACGGTATCACCATATCAAAAATCACAAAAATTGGGAGATCCTTTTCACTGTGAAAGCCTTGCCGCGACAACAGAAATGTGGCAGAATATTTGCTACGCAGTAACAATCGTGAGTTTCGTCCCATCCAGATTCGATCAGTCTCAACTTCATATTAAAGTCTGAAGGAATATAAGGATGTATAGCTCTATTCTGCACTCAGTACCCGTTTTCGCTGCCACGGGCGCTTACGCCACATCAAAATCGATCCTGGTAATTATTGTCCTCTTAGTCGCGCTGGTGTTGTTCACCCGCATCGTTTGTAAGCGCCTCACGGTGCTCAAATGGATGAAACCGGAAGTCCGCTGGGACCGGATTCCCGAACGAATCAAGATTGTATTAAAGTATGTAGCGGCCCAGGCGGGTCTTTTCAAGGAGCCCCTCCCCGGATTGATGCACTTCTGTATTTTCTGGGGTTTCATGGTTCTTCTCATCGCGACGATCAGCCACTTCGCAAACGGGATCAGTCACGGATCCCATGTATTTAATCTGTTTGGACTGGTCGAAACCAACCCCGTGCAAAACGGATATACCTGGATCAAGGACATCACGGAGATACTGGTTTTACTCGCCGTGTCGTACGCGCTAATCAGGCGTGTGATCACGCGTCCCGCCCGGTTGACGTTTTCAGGCGAGGCGATTCTAATCCTCGTTTTCATTTTTTCCCTGATGGTCACCGACTGGGTTGTCGGCGCCGGTGAAATCGTCGAGGCACAATCGCACGATGCAGACGTCTGGTGGCTTCCGGTCAGCAGCCTATTCATACCCGTCCTTGAGGCCCTTGGAGAGAACGGGGCATTTGTTTTTGTCGAGTTCAACTACTGGTTGCACATCCTTATTCTCCTCGTTTTTCTGAACCTGCTTCCTTACGGAAAGCACTTTCATGTGGTCACCGCAATCCCCAACGTTTTTTTTGCGGACCTCGGACGTGAAAAAATCATCAAGTACTTCGATTGCGAGGACGAGACACTCGAAAAATGGGGCGTTGATTCCATCACCGATTACGGCTGGAAGGTGATGTTCGACGCGTACACATGCACGGAATGCGGCAGGTGCCGCGACAATTGCCCGGCCTATAACTCCGGGAAATCCCTCGATCCGAAACGCCTCAATCTGATCATCAAACAGAACATGACGCTCAATACTCCGATTCTGCAAACGGCTTCAGCAGTAGCCAAAACAGCTGGCGAAGAATTTAAACCCACAGCGGTCGAAGGTCTGGCCCCGATGATCACCACGGAAGACCATGAGAATTACAAACTCCAGGGCGGAATAACCCACGAGATGCTGTGGGCGTGCACCACTTGCGGGCACTGCGTTGAGGCTTGCCCCCTGCTGATCGAGCACGTACACAAACTGGTTGACCTCAGGCGATACCTCGTCATGAGCGAGGCCAACTTCCCGGCCGAACTGAATGACATGTTCAAAGGGATGGAAAACAACTCAAACCCGTGGGGCATCGGACAGGACTGCAGAACGGACTGGATCGAAGAGGGACTCGAAGTAAAAACAGTCGAGAGCAATCCGGATTTCGAGTACCTGTTGTATCTCGGTTGTTCCAATTCTTTTGACGAACGCAACAAGCATATTTCCAACGCCCTCGTTAAAATCCTGAACGAAGCCGGCGTAAACTACGCCTACCTGGGCACCGAAGAATACTGCTGCGGCGAAACGGCCCGGCGACTGGGCAACGAGTTCCTGGGCAATATGATGGTTGCAATGAATCTGACGGTGCTCAACAGCCACAAAGTCAAAAAGATACTCTCGCCGTGCCCCCACTGCTTCCACACGATCAAAAACGAGTACCCGCAGTACACCGGGCTGGAAACAGAAGGCGTGAAGATGGACGGCGACTTCGAGGTTTTTCACACTTCGGAGTTTATCAAGCAACTGATCGACCAGGGTAAAATCAAGCTGAACAACAAAGTCGACAAACGCGTTGTATTTCACGATTCGTGCTACCTGGGACGGTACAACAACATTTACGATGAACCGCGCGATATCATCAAAGATGTCACGGGCTCGAAGTCGCTGGAAGCAGAAACCAACCGTGAAATGGGGACCTGTTGTGGCGCCGGCGGCGGCCGGATGTGGCTGGAAGAGGAAGTCGATCAGCGCGTCAACAACATGCGCTTCAAGCAGTTGATGGAGACAGACCCCGAAATCGTCTGTACCGCCTGTCCATACTGCATGACGATGATCACCGACGCCAGCAAGGACGCGGGGACGGAGGACAAGGTGGAAGCTCTGGACTTCATCGAACTTGTCGCGCGGGGAGCCGGCCTGGTCGAGTAGTTACTCGCCAAACAGCTCCGACAACGTTTTTTGCAGATTTTCGCCCCGGACGTCAGCTCCGGTGGCGACGATAATCCCGTCCCTTCCAACAAGGACCGGCTTGGGTATCGACACCAGTTCGAAATCCTTGACCAGTTTGCTGTCCTCGGAATACCGCTCGAACGCGTTGAACCACGGCAACGCCCATTTCTCTTTCCGAAACTCGGTCAGGTTTTCGATCTGCCAGTCAAACGACACACTGACGATTACCAGGCCTTTTTTACCAAACTGCTCGAACGCGTCGTGCAGGTGCCCCATTTCCGCCACACAGGGTCCGCACCACGTTGCCCAGAAATCAATCATATAGACCGTACCCATCAGGCTGTTTTTATCGACCGTCTTTGAGGGGTTATCGATGGACGTGAAGCTGAAATCGGGCACCGGTTTTCCCGGCTGAATATTCCGATCGGGCGAATACGAAGCGTTAACGCTGGCTATGCGGCCACTCGAAGAATAGTCTGAGGCGAATAACGTATAGAGCTGTGATACCACGGCGTCCATCTGGTGATTGGACGCCACCCACATCGCGTGCTGCAGCACAAACGGTTTAATCGTCTCGTCCGGATGTTCTTCCACGAGCGCGATCAGATAGTCCAGGTAGAGACTGTCCTTTTCCGTTGTCATCGTCAGGTTTGTCAGCAACTGCGGATCAATCGCCCACATCGGCGCGTCGGGCCGTACCCAGTTCAATACGCGGGTCCCCAGCGTGGAGTCCAGTTTTCCGTACGCAACACGGGCCCACATCCGCATTTCCTCCAGAACAGGATCATTCTCTTCTTCCCACAGCGTCGTCAGAACGGCGGTGTCCTTGTCGTAGTCATAGTCAAAATTGTCCGATCCCCCGCCGGCCTGGCTATGCCTGCGATACGCCGCCCACATGTCGTTTCGGCGATTCTGTACATCGGTGAAAATCTGCGTGAATGTTTCTTCGTACTTGTTGTTTTCACCAAACATGATTGCGCCGCCCCCGGCGGGGTAGTCCAGTTTCTTCAAATCCAGTTCAATCGTCACCGTCGGCGATCCGCTTGTTCGAATCACGCTGGTGTAGTCCCCGCTGACATCGGGGATGTGGTAGTCGGCCCGGGTTCCGTTCACGCTGTGGTTGTTGATATCGATACCGACGATCTGGTAGGCGAGCGTGTCCGCCGACGTTTCGACGGTAACATTGTATACGCCGTTCTCACCCGGTATCATTTCGAGGCCGCCGGTCCGGTGCGAGAAATTGTTGAAATCGCCAATCAGAGTCACCGTTTCAGGGTTTTTCTGGTATTCAACGGCTTTCAGATTGATGTCGAGATTTACACTTTTAAGGCTTTCCAGGTACAGAGGCATCTCGATGGGCTGGTGGTTGACACCACACACCCTGATATAATAAAAACCCGGGTGTTCCACGGGTATCGAGTAGTGTCCATCGTTGTCGACACGAAAAGACCGCATCAAGGGACGCGGTTTGGTCGGTTCATTACTGAACAACTGGATATCGGACTGGGCCAACGGACCCCCGTCCGCTCCCAGTATCCGGCCACGGATGGCATAGTCGTCCTGGCCGGTTGTACACCCCAGGATCAGGCATACCAGAAGCGCGACGTTTACCATTCTCATACGTTGACCTCCCGTTTAAACCATCAATAGAGGTCAGGTTAGCGCCGGCACCGGATATTGTCCAGTCTCTTACAGGAGGTCTTTTGCCGTGGTACTCCACGGGATGTCTTCCGCGGTGGTTACGTCCAGCCCGGGCATGGTCTCTTCCTGGACAGCAAGCGCCCCCCTCTCCCCAGCCATTTGCCGTCCCGCCAAAAACGCGCCGGTTACAAATATCAGCATCATCACAATCACAGCGTACGCTGGTACCGGCTTTCCCCAGAAACGGTCTGAAAAACGGCTTTTGGTATTTAGACCTGTCTCCCTGTTGAATTCGGACATCACTGCTTGTCGAACGCTTTCGCCCGGTTCTCTTTCGAATTTTTTCAGCAGTTTTTCGATATCGACGTCATCTTTTTTCATGTGGTTTTCTCCCGTTACTTTCGGCCATCACGTCTTCCGACAGCTCATAAAACGATCCCGCGCAACGATTCAGGTTGGTTGGATCAAACGGAATCACTTTTGACCGCTTACGGACGTAATTGCGGCCGACGTTTAACGCGATTGTGTAGAGCCAATGCGTAAATGGATGGGTCGGTCTGTATGAATCGAGGTGGTGTATTACCTTGAAAAATACGTCTTGTGTGAGGTCGTCCAGTTGGTCCCGATCCGGTCCCGCAAACGAAGCGAGTACCCGGGTAATACCGGCTGCGTGCCGGTTGTATAACTCCCCGAAAGCCAACCTGTCGCCGCTTTGTGCGCGGTCGACCAGTTTCTCGTCGTCGAAATTCCTGAGATCTCTTTTCATCAATTTGACATCGATTTATGGATATAAGCCGTCAGTTTATCAAAACTGTGAAATTCAGAAATTGTTTTCGCCTCATTCAGCAGGTCGTCTTTTGTTCCGCTCTCCAATCCCATGTACTCAGACAATCTTGTCATGGCGGTCACATAATTCTTCATCATCTCCCTCAGGTTGGGCGCCAGTGACCACGCAAAATTCCAGTTCGTCGAGGAATCCATCCGGTACGTTTCCAGTAAAAGTTCAGCTGATTCCTCGGCTGAAAGGCCCTCTTTCGCCGTTCTCAGGTTGAATCCTTCGAGAAACAATTCGGGGGTTTCTCCGACATAATCGAAGTTAATGGCGGAAACAAAATATACCGGTGCTTTCTTTTGATTCAGTAAAACCTTGATTACGTCTTTGTGACGGGGTTCGTATTCGTTACGTTCCAGTTTGCCCTCGGGTTTGATCTTCGGAAATCTCCTGAACATTGCATCGGAGTATTTTTCCAGATTCAGCAAACTGAGGTTGAGGACCGCAACGTCCTTCCTGAACCCCATTCCCGCCTGGAGTGCCAGCGGGGGAAACGTATCGTTGTCCCCGTGAGTAATAATAATGGCCCCCTCCGGCAATCCAACCAGCATGTTGTAGGCGTAGTCCTGAAGGGGTTGAGGAATCGTCTTCTGCTGAAAAACGGTCTGGAATACCGCGTCTGCGTTGGACAGGTCTCCCTTTCTGAGGTAACACGTCGCCAAGCCCGTGAGGCCGTATTCGTAGTCGGGCGCCAATTTCCGGCATCTCTGGTAGAGTTCGATCGCCCCATCCACATCGGGCGTATTTCCGTCACCCCACGACGCCAGCAGGTTGCCGTAAAAGGCCAGCGCCCGTGGATTGTCGGGATCGAGTTCAAGGGCTCGTTTACCGGCGGCCGCGGCTGCGTCCATCTCGCCGCTGTAATCGTACGCCCTGCCAAGATTCAACAGCGCCTCACACGATTCCCCGTTTTCCCCGATATATTTTTTCCACTGCTTCGCCAACTCGACATAAGAAGCCTCGTCCAGGTTCCGGACCCCACGCCTCGGTACCGTCTCCGGTCTGATGGCGCCGTTGACGGACACACACATAACCAGCAATAAATAAACAACTAAGCTGCTTACTTTCCCATTATACACGATATAAACCTCCGGTCCGGGCTCATTGGATATGCTTTTATAATGAACACGGCAGACGCGGGATTTGTTCACGAGATTCCGAAAAAACCGCTTGCACAATCCCCGGAACGTAACTATCATTATATCCGGATGGACGGATATTATGAACCAACACGAACCCATTATACTGGACCACATGGCGACCCTGGCCGATAACGTACGGTGCCGGGCGCTGGCGCTGCTGGAAGACCAGGAATTGACCGTTTCAGACCTGTGTACGGTACTCCAGCTCCCCCAGTCCACCGTGAGCCGCCACCTCAAAACCCTTCTGGACCGAGGGTGGGTCGATTCAAGGCCCGACGGCACACGCAGGCTTTACCGAGCCAGGATTTCCGAAATGGACACATCGCCACAGCAACTGTGGGATCTCACCCGTCTGGAAATCGACGCATCGGCCGCCGGTGTGCTGGATCGCGACCGGCTTCAGAGTGTGCTGGCGCGGTCGCGCAGCCAATCCCAGCAGTTTTTCGATAAAAGCAGTGATCGTTGGGAATCAATCCGCGACGAATTATTTGGTCCACATTTTTACCTGTTTGCGCTGCTTGGACTGGTTCCGGGCGGCTGGTCGGTAGCGGACCTCGGCTGTGGCACAGGCACCGTCGCCGAAGCGCTCGCGCCGTTTGTCCGCGACGTTATTGGCGTCGACGCTTCCCCGCCCATGCTGGAACTCGCCGAAAAACGTCTGAGCCGTTTTAAAAACGTAGACCTCAGGCTGGGCGAGCTCGAAGCACTGCCAATCGAAGACAACAATGTGGATGTCGCAACGCTGATCCTGGTGTTGCACCACCTCGAACAGCCGGTCGAAGCGATACGCGAAGCGTCTCGCTGTCTACGCCCGGAAGGACAGATTTTAATTGTTGATATGCTGCCGCACAACCGCACCGAATACCAATTGGAGCGTGGACACGTGTGGCTTGGTTTTTCAGAAGACAATATAAACGAGTACCTTGAGGCCGCCGGATTTGGCGCGGCGCGATTTCAGTTGCTGCCGCCCGCCCCGGATGCCAAAGGCCCTAACCTGTTCGCCGCTTCGGCGCACTTAAGGAGCAAATAAGATGAGTGTAGATTCAAAAACCGCGGCCCATCCGTTTGAGATCGCAAAAAAAGTGGGTAGATTGCCTTACAAGATCAAGGACATCGCGGAAGCTTCACACGGCCGCAAAGAGATCGAACTGGCCGAGCACGAAATGCCGGGCCTTATTTCCGTCCGTAAAAAATACGCGGACCAGCAGCCCCTGGCCGGCACAAAGGTAATGGGCAGCCTTCACATGACGATCCAGACTGCCGTCTTGATCGAAACGCTGGTTGATCTGGGCGCCGACGTCCGCTGGGTCAGCTGTAATATTTTTTCCACCCAGGACCACGCCGCGGCCGCCATCGTTGTTGGTCGCGAGGGCACCGTTGAAAATCCGCGCGGCATACCCGTTTTCGCGTGGAAGGGTGAGACGCTGGACGAGTACTGGTGGTGCACCAACGAAGCCCTGATGTGGCTCGATGGCAGCGGCCCCGACTTGATCGTCGACGACGGCGGCGACGCGACATTGCTGGTCCATAAGGGTAAAGAGTTCGAAGACGCCGGCGCCGTGCCGGATTTCGACGAGGAGAACGATCCCGAAGAGTGGGGATCGTTTCTCACGGTTCTTCGCGCCGAACTTGCGAAAGATCCCAAACGGTGGAACAATGTTGCTTCGGCCATCCGCGGTGTATCCGAAGAAACCACCACCGGTGTTCACAGGCTGGCCCAGATGGAAGAAGCAGGCTCGCTCCTGTTCCCCGCGATCAATGTCAACGACTCCGTGACCAAACACAAGTTTGACAACATTTACGGCTGCCGGCACTCGCTGATCGACGGGCTCAACCGTGCCACCGACGTGATGATCGGCGGCAAGGTCGCCGTGGTGTGCGGCTATGGCGAAGTCGGCAAAGGTTGCGCACAAGCTCTCAAAGGCCAGGGCGCCCGGGTGATCGTCACGGAAATCGATCCTATCTGCGCGTTACAGGCGTCAATGGAGGGATTCGAAGTCAAACCAATCGAGGATGTGCTGGGCGAAGCAGATATCTTTGTCACAACAACGGGTAACCGCGACGTCATCACTTACGAGATGATGGAAAAGATGAAAGACAAGGCGATCGTGGGCAACATCGGCCACTTCGATAACGAAATCGACATCGCCGGACTCAAAAAAGCGGGCGTTAAAGTTGAAAATATCAAGCCCCAGTACGACCAATGGCACTTCAGCGACGGGCACAGCATTCTGATGCTCGCCGAGGGTCGCCTTCTCAACCTCGGTTGCGCGACCGGACACCCCAGTTTTGCCATGTCGATGTCATTTGCCAACCAGACGCTGGCGCAGATCGAATTGAACCAGAACCAGGGTCAGTACGAAAACAAACTGTACCGGCTTCCCAAAATCCTGGACGAGGAAGTCGCCCGGTTGCACCTCAACCATCTCAGCGTCAAGCTCACGCGCCTGACACAGTCACAGGCCGATTACCTCGGTATACCGGTGGACGGTCCCTATAAACCCGACCACTACAGCTACTAGGTCAATCGTCTCAATACAAAAAAAGGGCCCGGAACACTCCGGGCCTTTTTTTTATCTGTCACAGTATACCGGAACCGAAGTATTGATTCTTGATTATTCTCTAGCTTCAAACAACCTGGAGAGAGATAGTTTCAGGGTCTCCGAAGTGATCGGTTTTTCGATAAATTCGTCCACACCGGCGGCGCATGCTTCATCCTCCACGGCCCGTGAACCATATGCAGTAACAAGAATCATTTTCGGCCGAGGGCGAGTCTTGTTCAGCTGCCGGCACAATTCAATGCCGTTCATACCCGGCAGCATATAATCGGTTATCACAATATCAAAGCTCTTGTTGTCCAGTACGTCCACCGCCTCCTCCGCCGATTCTACGGCTTTTAAAAAGCATCCCCTGGACTCAAACATCAGGGCGAGTGAATCTCGCACAAACTCGTCATCGTCGACGAGTAGTGTCTTCATTTTATTGAGCTTATTGAACGTCATCTCTTACCCGAGTATCCTCCGGACTTCTTCGAGAAGCCCGTTTTCATCTATGGGCTTGTCAAAAACCGGAACTGATTTGCTTACAGCGAGGTAATTACCGGGAAGACCGCTGATAACAATCACCGGCACCGCTTCGAATTCTTTTTTCCTGTGGATCTTCCTGTACAGGTCCGTACCGGTTTCCTTGGGCATCTGCAGATCCAGGAGTATCAGGTCGGGCTTGCTGCTTTTAAGCTCCTCCATTGCTTCCATTCCATCGGAGGCCTGCCGAACCGAATAACCATTGTCTGTCAGCAAATCAAACAGAAAATTCCGGACATCCTGTTCGTCGTCTACTACCAATATGTGCTTTTTCACTTAAACCACGCTCCTTCGTTCCGGGCAGCCGGCGGCTAGTCCTTTTTTTTCATAATCTTAAGTATCTCCGCGATTGTTTCTGGATCAGCATCCTTGACCAACGATTCAAGTTCGTCTTTCTGCTTGTCTTTCAATTTCGTTTTCTCGGATTTTGTGTATTCAATTCCGATATTGTCACAAATCATACGAACATACGCCTGCTCATCGATCGGTTTCTCAAGGTAAAATTTCGGGCCTTGAAAACTCTTGTTTTCAAAGATGTCCTTGAAATCTTTTTTGCCTTCACCATCCCTGGCGTGCGCCGTAACTATTACGACAGGGATATTCATCCAGTCCTTGTTGTGGCGCAATTCGTAAAGAAACTTGATTCCGGACTTTTTTGGCATGACGAGATCCAGAGAAATAAAATCCGGCTGTTTCTCTCGCACTCGCTCCAGTGCTTGCTCGCCGTCTGCCGCCGTTACCACGTTGAAACCGAAATCCATCAGGATATCGGCAAAGTAGTCCCGTACGTCGTCCTCGTCATCAACAACCAGAATCGTTTTTTCTTCCGGTTTTAACATCTGGATTCCCTCCTGGTTTCCTCTCTACCGGTCGCCCCACGGGCTACTCCGGCCTGATCGCCGACAGCTTTTCGATCGGCAATTTAATTGCGAACGTAGATCCCTTGCCCTCTTCTGATTCAACCTGTATCTCGCCGCCGTGGGCTCTGACAAGCTTTCGCGTGACAAGCAACCCGAGGCCATTTCCTTCCAGGCCTTTTGTTGTAAAAAAGGTATTGAATACCTTGTTTTTTGTTTTTTCATCCATGCCACAACCCGTGTCCGACACCTCCAGGTATACGGCCACGCTGTTT
>CAYUDF010000024.1:0-11778 GCA_964443465.1 uncultured bacterium | reverse complement strand
GTTCGACCGACTCGTCAGCGACCTGAAACTTGATTGTGCCGCTCATAATCAACGCCGCTTCGTTTCCGAAGTGGGCATGTTTGTCGGCGCGGTGGCTTTTGCCCGGTTCCAGCGTGATCATGCACGCCTGCAGGCGGCCTCCAGGTATACAGGTTGTCAGCCGTTCAAGAAAACCTGCGTGGCCCGGTAGCGATTCTTCCAACCGGTTTTCCAGTGTAACGGTCGACACTTCTCCAAGGTCTTCCTCTTCCAGGAAGTAAGCGGGATCCTTGCCCAGGGCATCCGCGATCCTCAACAACGCGCCCATCGTGGGGGATGTTTTGCCCCGTTCAATTTCGGAAATGTGTGTCGCGGATATCTTGGCCGACGCTTCGATTGTTTTCAGCGTCAGGTGTTTTGCTTCGCGCGCCTTTTTAATTCTTTTTCCCAGTTCTACTTTGTCCGGCATTAGGAAACTCCTGTTTTTGGCGCCGACACATATAGCGCGGCCTGATCGATTTTTTGTAACCTACAGACAGAACGGCGGCAGTGTCACCCACAGCATCTGTGCCGGTCCATCACCGATGTTACGAATCGAATACGGTTCGAACGTCCGGAAGTGAAGGCTGTCCCCTTCCTTCAACAGGTGACGGTCGAGACCTATAAATATCTCCGTGACGCCTTTGATAACGTGGACGAATTCCTCACCGTTGTGTGTGATCGTCCGAACTTTGTCACTGCGTCCCGGATCCAGTTCTATCAGGAGGAAAGACATTTCCGACGCGCGCACACCCACGCACAACCGGTTGAGGTGCGCTCCCCACAGTTCGTCGGTGAACACTCTGCGGTTCTGCTTTCGAACCACAGAAACCGGTGACGCATCGTCCGACTGAAGAAAATACGACGGTTCCGATCCCAGGGCTTTGGCGATCTTGGTCAGCGCGCCAACCGTGGGGGAAGTCATTCCTCTTTCTATTTCCGATATATGTGTGGCCGAAACTTTCGCTTTCAGTTCCACTTCCTTTAATGTAAGGTTTCTCCCCAAGCGAAAGCGTTTTAGCCGTTCGCCCAATTCCAGTTTGTCCGGCATGAAAAGAACTCCTTACTTGCGGTTGACCCGCCAAGGCCGAGACTGGTTACCGTATATAAATGATTTTTAAGAGATACCACAATTTTGGCAGATTTATAAACCGCCGTTTCGGTAAACTTATCATATATTGGACAAATCTTTGACGGGTGTCAAGTGAAGATGTTCACATGTACTCGCTCAATGTTTGGGGCGGTCCCCGACTATATCGATCAAAAATATGAAGATTCTGCTGATCAGATTCAGTTCCCTCGGTGACTGCATCCTCCTGAGCCCGCTGGTCCCCTACCTGAAATCCGCCGGCGCGGAGGAAGTAACGATCGTCACAAAGGACGTTTACGCCCCCCTGCTGGCCGCCGTGGAAGGTCTCGACCGGGTAGTAGGATATAACCCAGCCACCGGATTGGGAGGACTCCGCCGGATCGCCAACAGCCTCAAGGGCGGCGGGTATACCGTTGTGGACGCCCATTCCAATCTAAGGAGCCGGTTATTGTCGCGGTGGCTGGGTGGCGCGCGGGCGCGGTTTCAGAAACACTACCTGGAACGGCTCGGACTGATTGTGTTCAAGCGCCAGGTATCGTTGCCTTCGATTCTGGATCAATACGGTTCACTGGCGGGGGCAATTGGTCTTCCGCCGGCGAAACTCCTGCCTGGAGGCATCAACGTACCGCAACAGTATAAAGAAGCCGCCGCAAAGCGGATGGGAGCGGACGACCAACCGTGGATCGCCATTGCGCCGGGTTCGAGGTGGCAGTCGAAGCGCTGGCCGGACGAAAAGTACGCCGAACTGGCGGAAAGACTGGCCGGCCCGCGCGGTTACCGCGTCCTGTTAATGGGAGACAAGGACGACCGCCGATTCACTTCTGCGATAGCCTCCCGGGCCGGCGAGACGTGCCTGGACATCGCCGGAGAGACGGACCTGCTGGAGGGCGCCGGATATCTGTGCGCCTGCCAGGGCCTGATCGGCAACGACTCCGGCCTCACTCACCTGGCCGAAGCTGTCGGGACCCCGGTCGTCGCATTGTTCGGACCCACCGTGGACAGTTTTGGGTATTACCCGTCGCTGGAACGCAGCAAAGTCGTGGAAAGGAAACTGGTCTGCCGGCCGTGTTCCCGAAACGGTTCCCGGCCCTGTATCAGGGGCAACCAGGAATGCCTGGCGCAAATCGATGTGGACACCGTTGAGTCGGCCTTTCTCGAAATGATCTCAAGCACCGGTCCCCGGCGAATCGTGGTTTGATAATGAACGAACAACTGAGCAGATTTTTATACAACTCGATACTTCCCGTCGCCGCCGGCGCCGGATACACGGCAGCGCTGTTCCACACCAAGTTGCGCGAAGCGCTGAAGGGCCGGCGCAACTGGCGGGAACGGTGGGCGGATGCGGGTGGACGCCTCCGGGAACGGCCGGTGTGGTTTCACGTATCAAGCGTTGGTGAGTTCGAACAGGCCAGGCCGCTAATTTCATCGATCCGCGGTATCGCGCCGGACATCCCGGTGGTTGTCAGTTTTTCTTCGCCGTCCGGTTTCGGTTTCGCCCAGCGCAAGGAACAGTTCGACGACAACAACAACATCAAGTTTGCCGATTACCTGCCCGCTGATTTTGCGCGCAACATCCGTTTCTGCCTGAACGCGATCGACCCGAGGCTGGTTGTATTTGTTAAATTCGATTTGTGGCCCAATTTGATCTGGAACGCGCGGGCGCGGGAAATACCGGTGACTCTGATCGACGCCACGCTGAGCCCCTCTTCGTCGCGCAATTCCCTGGTGGGACGATCGTTTTACAAATCGGTTTATTCGAACATACAGAAAATCCTCGCTATCAGCGAATCCGACGCGTCGCGTTTTCGCGACGTGGTATCCGATCACCCGCACATTTCGGTAACGGGAGATACCCGGTTTGACCGAGTCATGGAGCGCAAACTGCTCAAGGGAGAAATCGGTTTTGACCTGCCACGCGAAGGCCGCAAAATAATTATCTGCGGCAGCACCTGGCCCCGCGATGAAAACCACCTGCTTCCGGCGCTTGAATCGCTGATGCAGGCCCACCCCGATCTGACCGCCGTGATCGCTCCGCACGAACCGTCTCCCGATCGTATTGCGACGCTGGTTCGCTGGGCCAGACAGGCCGGATTGAGTCAGACCCGGGTCAGCGAAGGTCTCCGTGGCACACCTCCCAGGGTTGTGCTGCTCGACACCGTCGGGATTCTGGCGGAAGTGTATCGCCTCGGCGACGTGGCGTACATCGGTGGCAGTTTCTCTACCGGCGTACACAGCGTCATCGAACCGGCGATCGAAAAAATGCCGGTTCTATTTGGTCCCGAGCACGACAACTCTTTTGAAGCGCTCTGCCTCATCGAATGCGGCGCCGGCTTCGCGGTCACAAACAGCGGAGACATTGGCGCGAATCTGGAGAACCTGCTCTACGATGAATCCGCCCTTCGGCGGGCCGGAGAGGCCGCCGCGAGGTACGTCCAGTCCCAGCTGGGCGCCACTGAAAAATGTATGGCGGCGATCGAGGAATACTTGTAGATTTGGGGTCTTGTTAGTAGCCGGTTCCGCCCCGAAGATCAGATATCACGTAAAAAAAGGAAAGCCGTCGTGGAGAGACTACCCGCTCCCGAATTTATCCAGATCGAGACAACCATTGCGTGCAACGCGGCCTGCCCGTTCTGCCCGCACAAAACGCTGACGCGCAGACCGCGCCGTATGGCCGACGACGTGTGGCGGAAAATCATCGATGACACCCGGGGGCTTGCGGTTACCTACCGGCCTTTTCTGATCAACGAACCGTTCTCGGACAACCGCCTTTGCGACATCATGCGATACATACGGCAGGATGAGACGGCAAAAATAGAGCTCAACAGTAACGGTGAACTCCTCAAGGAAGAAAAAGCGCGGGAGATACTGGATATCGGAATCGATATCATCCGGTTTTCCATCGACGGATTCACAAAGGAAACCTATCAGAAGTTCCGCGTGGGTGTGGATTTTGACCATGCCGTGGAACGCACGGCGCGCTTTATCGAGATGGCGGCCGACCAGGGGGGAGCCGGCTTTATCGAGGTCAGGATGATCGGCACACCCGACAACGAACACGAACAACAGGACTTCCTCGACTTGTGGCGCGGCAAGGGTGTGACGGCGGTGGTAACGGAGCTTTACAACTGGCCGTGGGATCCGGGCGTGGAAGCGGTGGAACTGCCGTGCAAAAAAATTCTGAACGAAATGTTTTTTTATGTTAACGGCAAGGCCACTCTGTGCTGCTGGGACTCGCACGAGCGCGGCGTCATTGGTGACGTCACCACGGACAGTGTGCTGGATATCTGGAACGGGGAAATCAACCGGCGCTATCGCGGCCTGCTGGCGCAGGGACGCAGAAAAGAAATTCTGTTGTGTTCAAAATGTGACGCTTACAAAAACCACAAGTTCGAGGGTTTTCCTCAGCCCACGTCTTCCCAGACGTAGCTGCCCTGCCGCACAATTTCCGGCCGATCGCCGGACAAGTCAACGATGGTCGACGCCTGGTCTGTATTGACTTCGCCGGCGACGAACATGTCCACCAGATCGCCAAAACTGTTTTTGATTTCTCCCAGGTCGATCATCGGCGGTTCGCCGGTGCGGTTGATACTGGTTGAAATTATCGGCACTCCCAGATGTTTTATAACGTCCCGGAGATGAGGATAATCGGGAACGCGAAACGCCACCGTATCCCCCAACCACTCGGGACAAGCGTCGCCGGCGGGCAATATCACCGTCACCGGCGCGGGCCACAATCGCGCCAGAGAATCATAATCGCTGCAACCGAACGACTTGATGTAGTGCTGGACCATTTTGATCGAATCAGCCAGCAGAAGAAACTGTGTCCGTAAAGCCGTTCCCTTTATCGCGGCGATTCGTCTTACCGCCTGGCCCGACGTAACCGCGGCGCTCAAACCGTGGAGCGTATCGGTGGGTAACACCAGCACACCACCCGCGTCGAGACAATCCCTCGCGTTTTTCTTGACGTTTTTATCGGATATGGATGGAAAAAGCGCGTCCATCACCCACGACTCATCTCTTCGCGGTAATCGCGAAGTTTCGCTGCAACGTCTGTATCGTAGATCCCCAGAATTTCCGCGGCCAATACGGCGGCGTTTTTAGATCCGTTCGATCCAACTCCGACCGTGGCAACCGGGATTCCCCCCGGCATCTGAACCATCGACAGCATTGCGTCAATTCCCTTCAGCGCGCCGGCCGGTACCGGCACTCCGATTACGGGCAGCTGCGAAATCGAACCGATCACCCCTGGCAGAGCCGCGCTCAAACCGGCAACGGCGATAAACACCTTTACACCCTTCGTCTCCGCTTCGCGGATATAATCGTGCAGTTGGGCAGGCTGACGGTGTGCCGAAAGAAACCGCATTTCCCAGGCGATTCCAAACTGGTCCAGCAGTTTTGTTGTGTGTTTTACGTGGTCCTGGTCGCTTTTGCTTCCCAGGACGATTGATACGGATAGTTTGTCTGTCATGTTAATTCCTTTCCGTCGGGTCCGTGTATATCACAGGGCCCGGTGGCCGATGTCCCTGCGCCAGTAGGCGTCTTTGAACCGGATTTTGTTCACACCGTCGTACGCGGCGTCGAGTGCGCCCTTCAGATTATTGCCCCACCCCGTTACGGCCAGCACGCGCCCGCCCGTAGTGAGATACTGGGACTGCTTTTTCGATGTACCCGCGTGAAACACCACAGCCGCTTCTGGATTGTATTGTTCCAGACCCGAAATCTCGAATCCCTTGTCGTAACTCTCCGGGTATCCCTTGGCGGCCATTACCACCGTCGCCGTCGACCTGTCCGGCCACAGTTCCAGTTCTTCGGGTAATTCACCGCCGGCCGCCCGGTAGAGCACGTCAAACAGGTCACTTTTTATCAACGGCAACAGAACCTGTGTTTCGGGGTCGCCGAAGCGGACGTTAAACTCGAGCACCTTTGGTCCGTCCGCCGTTTTCATAAGACCGGCGTACAGAACACCGGTGTACGGTTTGCCCTCGGCTTCCATCCCCTTGAGCGTTGGTACAAAAACCGTTTCGTACACGTGGTCGCGCTCTTTATCTCCGAACCACGGCACCGGTGAGTAGGCGCCCATACCGCCCGTGTTGGGGCCTTTGTCGCCCTCAAATATTCGTTTGTGGTCCTGCGAACCGGGCAGAACAAATCCACGGCCACCCGCGCAGATGGCGTGAACCGATACCTCTTCTCCGTCGAGACAGTCCTCCACAATAATCCGGTCCCCCGCGTCGCCGAATTTCTTCTGTACCATTATTTCTTCAACGGCCTTGACGGCCTGTTCCCGGGTTTCGGCCACGTAAACGCCTTTGCCGGCGGCAAGCCCGTCGGCCTTGACGACCAGGGGCAGGGAGCGATTGTTGACGTGATCGATCGCCTTACCTGCGTTGTCAAACACCTTGAAGTCAGCCGTTGGCACACCGTGACGCGACATAAATTCCTTGGAAAATACCTTGCTGCCTTCCAGCCGGGCGGCGTCGGACCGGGGACCGAAACACCGCAGGCCCTCGCTCTCGAACCTGTCGACGATGCCGTCGACCAGGGGCGCTTCGGGCCCGATGACGGTAAGGTCGATTCCGTTGTCGCGCACGAACGCCACCAGGGTCTCGTGATCGGATCCGGATATCGAAACGTTTGTTCCAAGGGCGGCGGTGCCACCATTACCCGGGGTGCAGTAAACGGACTCAACCTGGGGTGAATTGTGCAGTGCCCAGGCCAGGGCGTGTTCCCTGCCTCCTCCGCCTACAACCATCGCTTTCACTGTTTGTCACTCCTTTTAACGTATGGCAGCGTCTGACTGCCGTAGGGTAACACCGCAATCCTGTTGGTGCTGTGTCTCTCCAGCGCGGACGCCAGGCTGGCTTCGGCGTTTAAACACTTTTTCACGCCGGCGTTTTTGATCGCATCGTCGGGCAGGTCGGTGATCATCTCTATATTGTAACGGCCGGCAAGTCCCTTGAATGAAATTCCTGTCTGGTTGTTCAAGTCGTATTGCTCCCAGGCCTTTTCAAAAAATTTGTCCCCGGACGTCGCCAGAGCTTTAGAAAAACTGTCCGAACCCACTCGCTCTCTGCACTGCGCAAAAAACAGGATGGTGCCCCCCGGTTTGACGGCCACAGCGCCGTGTTTGATCGCCTTGTGGGCCTGGAGCAGGTTGATGTCATAAGGATATCCACCGCTGCTCACCAGCGCCACGTCGTACAGCTGCTCGACCGGTAGTCGATACACACCGGTATAAACATCGCAGGCTTCTTCGTGAGCCAGCACAGGATTACCCGAATTGATGTATACCGTTTTGCCCTGCTTGTCGCCAAAGAAGTTGATCCCGAACACATTTTTCAGCGCCGCCAGTGCTTCGCCCATGTCTTCGCTGACCGGGTTTTCTTCGAGATTTCCCGGCAGGCAATGCGGGTGCATCCGGACAGGGTTTGAATCGAGCAGGCTGAGCCGGTGGTTGGCAAGGATTGCCGTCCGGTCGGAGCTGCCCGGCAAAACCAGTTTCCGGCCGCCCCCGAAACCTGCAAAATAATGAAACGAAACCGGTGACACCAGAATCACCAGCCCGGCTTCCCGCAACTGCCTGTTGACACGAACGGGCGTACCCCGCTGGGTCAGTACAAGCGCGGACATACTGGCCGCGTCGTCGCAGTCGTGTTCCTCGACCTGAATGCCCTGCATCTGGTCTTTTTTGAAATACCGCTTTTCGTCTTTGGTGAGTTTCCGGTGTGTGCCCCTCGCCACGAGGATTCGCAGCCGGGATCGCGGAATCCCCTGGGCCTCCAGGTAACCGGTCAGCAGCGGCAACACTTCTTTGGTACCGCCGCTGCGTGTCAGATCGGAAACAACAAGCAGGATATTCTGATCGGCCGCCACTTGCCTATCGACCAGGTCCGCCAGCGGATCCGATTCGATGGGTGACGTGAGCGCCTTTTCCAGGGCCAGCGACAGATCCTCGTATCCCGCGATCTCTCTGGGAACAAAGAAATCAACGGTCTGGTCCGGCGGCAGCAGGACGGAGATCTGATCGTCCCCGTATGCGAGATCGACCTTCATTATCAGGAGTCCTTGGTGATGCGCGTTCCGGCCTTGCCCGAAACCGCCGCCAGAATATCTTCCGGACGTGTGATGATCGCTTCGTTTCCCGTCGTTTCCACAAAATTGACCGCGGCCTCGATCTTGGAGCCCATACTTCCAACGGGCAGTTGTCCGCTCTGCAGCATCGACACAGCTGCGTCCATCGTCAGCTGTTTTATCGGTCGCGCGTTATCCTGGCCGAAGTTTTCGTATACGGCATCCACGTCGGTGACAACAATCATCCTTTGCGCGCCGAGAACTTTTGCGAGTACGGCCGTCGCAAAATCCTTGTCTACAACCGCCTCGACGCCCTCGAGATTGCCGTCTTCTTCAATAACGGGTATACCCCCACCACCGACGGCCACAACGATGGATCCGGAAGCAACCAGTTCCTTGATGACGGATTCTTCGACGATTTCAAGCGGTCTCGGGCTGGCGACCACTCTCCGGTATCCCCGGTTGCTGTCTTCGACCATCCGCCAGCCGTTCTCGGCCTGGAGTGATTCGGATTCAGCCGCCGTGTAAAACGGGCCGATCGGTTTTGTCGGATTTTTAAGCGCCGGGTCGCTTGGACTGATACGCACCTGGCTTACGACGGTGACAACAGTACGATCGATGCCTTCGCTTTTCAGTGCGTTGCCTAACACCTGCTGGATCATGTACCCGATCCCGCCCTGCGAATCGGCGACACAGATACCGAGGGGCATCGGTGGTATCGAATCCCGAAGCGCCTCGTTCCTCAACACGATATTCCCGACTATGGGGCCGTTGCCGTGTGTTAGAACGACGTTACGACCGCCCGCAACCATGCTGGCGATCTGCTCCATCGTTACCCGTGTGATCGAAAACTGTTCGGCGATTGTACCCGACTTGCCCACTGGCAGAATCGCGTTACCGCCCAATGCAATTACATCGAGGTTTTTCATCGGTTGTTTCACCTGAAAGATCGGACCGGAAACCGGCGCGGCCTCCCCCTTCGGGGGGAGTACCGCCGATTGTTGCCTGAATACCGGCACGAACGGCGTCGACTACACGCCGCGAATGATTCCAAAGAAAACTGAACTATAGAACCCTGGCAATGTTATCGAGGGCTTTCTTGATATTTTCCTGCGAGTTCGCGTAGGAAAAGCGTACGTAACCCTCGCCGTATTTACCGAAGGATGTTCCCGCCAGCGCGGCAACCCCCGCCTTGGTCATCAGGAAATCTTCCATTTCCTTTGACGTCTTGCCAGTTTCCGTGATGTTGGGGAAAACATAAAACGCGCCCGCCGGCTTGTGGCATTTAAAACCCGGCAACTGGTTCAGACCGTCGACGATCAGTTCGCGTCTCGCCGCAAACTCGGCGACCATCGCATTAACTTCGTCGCGGGGTCCGAACAGCGCTTCCACTCCGGCGATTTGCGTAAAACTACACGTACAGCTGTTGGAATTGGTCTGCAGCTTTGCGACTTTCTCCGCCAGAAATTCCGGAAAGACACCATAACCCAGCCTCCAGCCCGTCATGGCGAAGGTTTTGGAATGGCCGTCCAGAATGATTGTGCGCTCGGGCATTCCCGGTCGCGTGTAGATCGAGGAAAACTTGCCGTCGTAAATAATTTTCGAGTAGATCTCGTCCGACAGCACGAAGAAGTCGTGTTTGACCGCCAGTTCCGCCAGTCGGTCCAGCACGTCGTCGGGCAGTACGCCGCCGGTGGGGTTTTGGGGTGAGTTGATGATAAACAGTTTTGTATTATCGGTAACGTAATCGTCCAGGCTGTCGGCTGTGAACGCAAAACCGTGTTTCTCTTCCAGCGGAATCGGAATGGCTTTGGCGCCCATATAGTTGATCATGCTTTCGTAGATCGGAAAACCCGGGTTCGGATAAACCACTTCATCGCCCGGATCGAGAGTGGCCAGCGCCGTGTAGAAAATGATCGGTTTGCCACCGGGCGTGATTACGATCTGCGCGGGTTTGATATCCGCGCCCCTGTCTTCGCTCATGTAGCGGGCAAACGCCTCCCGCGTGTCCATCATACCGGCGGAAGGGCCGTAATGGGTAAATCCGTCCTGGATCGCCTTGATGGCGGCATCCTTGATATTTTTAGGCGTATCGAAATCGGGTTCGCCGATCTCCAGATGTACAATATCGTGCCCCTGTGCTTCCAGTGCCTTGGCGCGCGCGAGTACCTCAAATGCGGTTTCCGTCCCAAGATTCTGCATCTTTTTGGCAAGTTTGGCTTCGCTCATTTCCTCACACTCACTCTCGTTAATTTTTAGAAACAATTTTGTGTAATTAATCACAGAATCCGCCCGCAGGGGACCCCCCCACGCAGACGACGTGCGATTTTTTCGTAGCACGTCTCACGATTCGCGGACGCTCCGCAGCGGTACGCTTATTAAAACAAAAAGGTTAGCAAGGTCTGACCCGTTTGTCAAAATGCTTTTGGACCCCGGAATACCTACAGCGAGAACCCTGCGGTGGCGTACAGGCGGCTTTCAGCCCTCCAGGGCCGCGACCAGGACACCCGCATGCGGAACCGGTTCATATTAAACCGGATGCGGCCCGACAGGTCCGATCCCGACTGCGTAACGGCGGAAACCTCTTCCCCGCCCGAAAATCCCGGTCTGAGCACAAATCCGGTCTGTCCGGTACTCATCGAGTAGTCACTGGCCTGGAAACCGGCCTCCAGGCCGCCCCACACCACGTTCCACCCGATCACGCTGACCACACCCAGTCCTCCACCCTTTTCGGCCTTTACCGTCAGCCGGTAACGCTGTCGAAACACCGAGGATCCGCCACCGCTCCACCCCGTACGGAAAACCGCTTCGCGATCGCGGCTCCTCTCCGGCGCGGGGTCGATCGTATCCGGCGGATATTCCAGCAGCAGGTCGTCGGACAACCGCAGGGCGGCGTACCACGACCCGCCGGCGCCGGTTCCCCCTCCCACAGACAGATCCAGCCGTTTTCGCACAACAGACTGGTCCGGGGTTCGCAATGAGGCGCCGTATAGCGATACCCGGGTGTCGAGACCCCACAACAGACCGGTCCGTTGCATAGCACCGCCGCACCGATAGTTTTCGCCGGCGCCGGGCAGCACCACTCCCTCGGCTCCCGTCGACGGTTGGGGGGATCTGTACAGTTCGACCTGCCACAAACCGTCCGATTCAACGGCAAACCGCATGGCTGCGTATATGCGCCGGTCTGAGACGGCCAGTTCCGCGGACAATCCGGCGCGGTCAAACGTCGAAGCCACAAAAAGTGACCCGCCGGCAAAAACCGGCGGTTTCGACTTATCGCCGCGGGCACCGCCGACGGCCGCACCGGCGCTCACACGGCCGGTCCGGCGTTTTACCGACAACCAACCCGACTCGCGCCCGTATCTGTCGCGCCACGTTACCGTCGACACCCCGCTTCCGTTTCGTTCGAGTGAAACCAGGACCCCGGTTGTCCGGTTCCAGACGGAGGACGTCGGGGTCACCGTCAGGCCGGAATCGCGGCTTCGACGGACACTCCTGAACGGAGAATACCCCGCCCCCAGCAACAGGTTCTCACCCAGCCGCGGGCGCAGGCCGCCGGCCCGCACAACCAGTCCTATTCCCGGCATACCCACACGGTA
>CAYUDF010000023.1:0-11821 GCA_964443465.1 uncultured bacterium | reverse complement strand
ACTTCGCGACGGAAATATTTCTTCTGACCCGCACACACATAGCGTTGGAGGGAATCTCCTCTTCCGAATGGGGTGCACCAGCCAGAAGACCGGCTTATTCTGTGTTGGATAATGCAGCGCTGGAAGCGGCGGGACTGAATCAGTTTCCCGACTGGCAGGATGCCCTCAAAAGATATCTCACCCGGTAAAACTGCCGGTAACCACTTAGCAGAAAACCAGTTTCATCAAGAAACCGACACCGGCGACGACCAGCAATACAGGTACGATCATCAGAACCAGAAGAAGCGGGAACACATTGGTGAGAACCAGGTAACTTATAACGATCAACGGGAAAATCAGCAGCAGGCCCACAACACCTTTGGCCGTCCACCAGACCAGCTTGAAAGGCAGTAACAGAAGTACTACGAACAACTTAAGCAATCCGATCAGCACAACCGCGCCCAGCGCGAAAATCCCGAATAAAAACAGAAGCTCCAGCATTTTAACTCCCTTGAAATCGCAACGTCTTCAATCAAACTACGTTGGAACACATAGGAAGTTACACGTTCGGCCGGGCTTTATTCGAGAGTCCAGGCGGATCAGCACAGCGGGTCGAGGCGTAACACCATCGCCGTGGCAGTTACCGGACAGACCTCCGAAAACTCTCTCGATCCCTTGACTTCGACCGGCAGTTCGTCCCGGCTCATTACGTTAAATCCGGCTCCCTCAAAAAAGTCCGGTGCGGTGGTGGTGAGAAGGTACACCGCTCTCAATCCCAGCACGGCGGACCATCGCAACCGTTCGCCGACGATATTGGCACCGAGTCCCTTGCCCTGCAGTGCCGGCCGCACAACCACCGAACGTAACAACCCGTAGTTGCCGTACACTTCGAGCCCCCCCGCCCCGACAACAACCCCGTCCTGTTCGGCGACCACATAGGATTCGGCCGCAAAATCGGCCAATCCCTCGGCGGGCAGTTCGGCCTCTTTGAGCATTTTGACGACGGTAACAAGGTCGTTTTCCGATGCCGTTCTCAGCGTCCAGGGTACTGGGTTCATGACTGGATTCCCGTCTGTAAATTGCCGTTTTGCGGGTGCCGGTTTTGCCCTCTCCCGCGTTCGTCCGATAGTACCAGCAGTTCCCGCGCCCCGCAATACCGTCCAACGGGACCCGCCGAACAACTGTTTATTTTACTATAGATTACGGCGTTTCTCCGAAGATTATCAGCCATTCTGAATATCGAACCTT
Source organism: uncultured bacterium (assembly GCA_964443465.1). Lineage (GTDB taxonomy): Bacteria > Krumholzibacteriota > Krumholzibacteriia > WVZY01 > JAKEHA01 > CAYUDF01. The sequence goes on along the minus strand of CAYUDF010000023.1, from coordinate 10,594 downwards.
GACTATGATAAAGATTTCACATAATCTCTTTTGAGTTGAAATCAAGAAAATTTTCACGTACAGTTTCGCGATTGAGGTCCACTCCGGTTATTGCCGTCATTTGATGTTGGATTGACGGGTCCGGAGTGTCGTATTTGATAATACCGTAAGCATATCGAAGCTTTTGGCTTCTCCCAGTTGTTTCCTTGACAACTAATAAAAACGACGAGCGCTACCGACAGGCGAGACAGGCCGGTTTGCTGGGCACATTACCTTTTATGCTCGCCATTCCGCCCGTTGCCGGAGTCCTGATCGGCCGATGGCTCGACAGCAAGGCGGGGACATCTCCCCTGTTTACGGTAGTGCTGGTTATTCTGGGCTTTGTCGCGGGCATTCGTGAAGTCATAAATGTCCTGAAAAAAGCCGAACTGGATTCGGATAATAAAAAAACGAACAAGGACGAGAAGCCGGACCCATGATGGATCTCGACTTTCTGAGCCGCGTAAGAAAAACCACGATTATCATCGGCGTCCCGCTGGCAATCGTGATCTCGTTCTACTGGGGGCTTTCCGTTGGCGGAGGCTGGGTTGCGGGGATTGTCTGGTCGCTGGTAAACCTCCATTTCATTGGCTCACTCGTCAAAAAGGTAATAACGGCCGGGGATCGAAACGTTCCCGGTATCGTTATTACAATGTTCATCAAGTTTCCGGTTCTTTACGCCGCCGGTTTTTTGATGCTCTGGAACGGTTACCTGTCGGTACCCGGGCTGGTGGCGGGTTTTACCTGGCCGTTTTTTGTGCTGTTTATGAAAGGGCTGGGACGCTACTACCTCAAGCTGGATGAAACCAGGCGAAACGGAGATAAAACGGCCGTACAGTCGGAAGGGAAATCGTCGAGCGCATGAACATGATAGATAGATTTTTCGACATAATACGCGGGATTTCGGCCCCCCTGGGATCGTTTGCGAGCTCAGAGGGTGTACCCGAGCTGCCCAACTGGATCACCATCCTTTACGCGTTTTTTGAGGATAACCCCTTTGTACAATTTCTGCACGACTGGCAGGGAATGGTTTTTTCTTATCTTATTGCGGGATTTATCATTCTGGTCGTTCATCATGTGACCAGAAACGCGACCATGATTCCCGGACGCCTGCAAAGCGTCGTGGAAATGGCCTTCGAGGGAATCACCAACTTTCTGACCGGGATCCTGGGCCCGCGGGGCAAATCCTACGTCCCGTTCCTCGGCACCTTGTTCTTCTACATTTTGTGCATGAACCTCAGCGGGACACTGCCGCTGAGTATGTCCCCCACCGCAAGCGTCAACACAACCGTGGCGCTGGCATTGTGCGTGTTTTTTTACAGTCATTTCATCGGCGTTCGGCAAAACGGCGCCAAAGGTTACGTCCATCACCTGCTGGGATCGCCCAAATCGGGTGTTGAATGGGCGTTTGTTCCGATCATGTTTCCTGTTCACGTTCTGGGCGAGCTCGCCCGGCCGGTGAGTCTTTCGCTGCGTCTATTTGGTAACGTCACGGGTGAAGATGTGCTGCTGTACGCCTTTACCAGTCTGGGTGTTGCCGCGCTGGCGATTATACACTCTCCGATCGGTATCCCGTTCCAGGTTCCGTTTATCTTTCTGGCGTTCCTGACCAGTTTCATTCAGGCGCTTGTTTTCACACTGTTGAGCACGATTTATATCTTGCTCATGTTGCCCCACGACCATGAGGAAGAAGGGGCTCACTAATCAACCTTCAAGGAGGCAATCAGCATGGATGCTTCTACTGCTCTCGGATTTGCTCTGCCACTCGGCCTGGGTTTGGCCGCCATCGGCAGTGGTGTCGGTTTTAACGGCGCAATCAGCTCCGCGATGGAGGCCATTGGCCGCCAGCCGGAAGCCGCCGGCAAGATTCAGACGGCGATGATCATCGGCGCCGGTCTCATCGAAGCTCTCACGATCTACGCGTTCGTGACGGTCTTCCTTTTGATGGGCAAAATCCATTAGCTCGTATTGCTGTTTGCCGGCTTGCCGGCTGCAGCAATACGTGCCGCTGTTTGTATTGACGGTCGAATCAGCTACGAGGTTCAAGCTTCACGGGTGTCACGACTGCAACACAACAGCGGCCCGAAAAATCAATTGCGTCCGGACGCGTGAACACGAGTGCCGGAGCAAGGAGTGAACGATGCATCTCGAATGGTCAGTCATAGCAACCCAGGTCGTGGGTTTTATTGTAGTCCTGCTGCTGTTGAAGAAGTTTGCATGGGGCTCACTCATGGGCTTCATCGACAAACGCAGGGAAACGATAGAAGGCGAGTTTGCCGATATCGAACGCGGCCGGGAAGAAGTCGATAAACTCAAAGGCGATTTCGAACAAGAGCTGGCGAATATCGAGGAGACACGCCGCGAAAAGATCCTGGAAGCGGCACAGGAAGCCAACCAGCTGGCGAGTGACATCAAGGATGAAGCTCGGCAGGATGCTCTGGCACTGAGGGATAAAGCCGAGCACGACATCGGGCTCGAACTGGACAAAGCCAATGTTCTGCTCCGCGACAACATGGTCCAGGCGATCATCACGTCCACGGAGAAGCTTATCAAGGAACGGCTGGATTCCGACAAACACAAGCAGTTGATCAATGACTTCCTGAACGACGTGAGCCTCGGAGGCAGCAAATGATCCTCAGTGGGGTAGCCAAGCGTTACGCCGTCGCGCTGTTTAATGCGGCGGTCAAACAGGATATCGCAGAGCAGGTCCAGGACGACATGTCCAGTTTTATCGATCTCCTGAGAGCCAATGCGCAGTTCAGGGGTTTCCTGAAGTCTCCGGAGATCCCTACAGAACAGAAGAAACAACTGGTAGTCGACGCAATCGGTGACAGCACCGCGGGTTTGTTTATCAAGTTTCTTATGTTGCTGATCGACAAGAAGCGGCTTATTAATATCCTGAATATCGCCGACGCATACCGGCAGTTGTACGAGCAATTGCAGGGAATCGTGGAAGCCAGGGTTATTACGGCCGTGGAACTCGATGCCGACCTCGAACAAAAGACCGTGGAAAAGCTGGAGAAGGAAACGGGTAAAACCATCCGTGTCCGCAAGACCGTCAACCCAGATATCATCGGCGGCATGATTTTGGTAGTAGAGGACGAAATCATTGACGGAAGCATCCGGCACAAGCTGGATCAAATGAAAAAATCGCTGTGCGAAGTCAAGGTGCACTAACCGGCACCGTGAACGCGTTGACAAAACAGCCTAACGCAGAAACAAGCCAGGAGTAACAAGATGGGCTTCAGACCGGAAGAAGTCAGTTCGATCATCCAGACTCAGTTGGAGAAACAAGACATAAAACTCGAAATGGAGTCTGTGGGTTCGGTGCTACAGGTGGGCGACGGGATCGCCCGCGTTTGGGGGCTCGAAAACGCTATGGCGGGCGAGCTTCTCGAATTTACGGGTGGCGTTGTTGGTATGGTGCTGAACCTCGAAGAAGATAACGTGGGCGCCGTGTTATTCGGCTCCGACACGAATATCAAAGAGGGCGACACCGTCAAATGTACGGGCAAGGTCGCACAGATCCCCGCTGGCAAAGCCCTGCTGGGACGTGTGGTTAACTCGCTGGGGCAACCGATAGACGGCAAGGGCCCTATCGTGACCGACGATGTGATGCCCATCGAGGCCGTTGTTCCCAACGTGTTGCAGCGCCAGCCGGTGAAAGAGCCTCTCCAGACCGGCCTCAAGGCAATCGACTCGATGATTCCGATCGGGCGCGGCCAGCGCGAGCTCATCATTGGTGATCGCTCCACTGGTAAAACGGCGATTGCCCTCGACACGATCATTAACCAGAAAAATACGGACGTTTTTTGTATCTACGTTGCCATCGGCCAGAAAGAATCTACCATCGCCCAGGTGGTAAGGATTCTCGAAGAGCACGGCGCGATGGAATACACAACAATTGTCAGCGCCACGGCAAGTGAGCCCGCGCCTCTGCAGTTCCTGGCGCCCTACGCAGGTTGCGCACTGGGAGAATATTTCCGGGACAAGGGCCAGCACGCCGTCTGTTTCTACGACGACCTCACAAAACATTCGCAGGCATACCGGCAGATGTCACTGCTCCTGCGCCGGCCCCCGGGACGCGAAGCGTTTCCGGGAGACGTTTTTTACCTCCACTCACGGCTGCTCGAGCGCGCCGCCAAACTGTCCGACGAACTCGGAGCGGGGTCGCTCACGGCGCTGCCAGTTATTGAAACACAGCTCGGAGATGTAACCGCTTACATCCCGACAAACGTTATTTCGATTACCGACGGCCAGATATTCCTGATTAACGACCTGTTTTTTGCCGGCGTCCGGCCGGCTATTAACGTGGGAATCTCCGTATCCCGAGTGGGCAGTAACGCGCAGACCAAGATGATGAAACAGGTCGCCGGCGGGCTGAGGTTGAGTCTCGCCCAGTTCCGCGAGCTGGAACAGTTCGCCCAGTTCGGATCCGACCTGGATGCGGCGACAAAGGCTCAGCTCACACGCGGCGAACGGATGGTTGAGATCCTCAAGCAGGACCAGTTTGTTCCCATGTCGGTCGAACAACAGGTATTGATAATTCTCTGCAGCGACGAAGGACTTCTCGACAACATCGCAGTGGAGCACGTCAAGAAATTTGAGGCCGAGTTCCTCGCGGCGATGATATCCGATTATCCGGAGATCGTGCGCGAAATGGCGGATAAGAAAAAGCTCGACGACGAACTGAAGAGCAAGGCTCTGGACGCCGCGAAAAAATTCAAGGAACGCTTTGTCCAGTCGCTGGGTGAAGACGAATAACCATCCCGAGGACAGAAGATGCCAACACTGAGGGATATCATGGCGCGGATCGATTCCGTCGCCAAGATCAAGAAGATCACAAAAGCGATGCAGCTGGTCGCCGCGGCGAGAATGACCAAGGCCCAGGAACGCGCACAGACGGTACGTCCCTACGCGGAGGAACTCGACGGGATTCTCGGGACCCTTGCCGCGCTCACAGCGGGTGATTCCGAGAAGGAGACTCCAATAACCCTGTCGTTTTCAGACGAGGGGAAGCCTCTGGAGACAATCCGCGAGTCATTGTTTGGTGATGCGAAAGCCAGCCGCCCGGCACTCGTGCTGGTTACCAGTGACAGGGGTCTGTGCGGGTCTTTTAACTCCAACCTGATCCGCGCGGCGCAGAAATTCATGAACGAGAACCCGGAGACAAAACTCATTACTCTGGGTAAAAAAGGGACCATGTTTTTCCGGACACGCAAAATCATCCCGGACTTTGAAATGGAAGGCATCGACGACAAGCTGAACATCGATGAAATCCGGGGAATCACTGGACACCTGACCGAGATGTACGTGACCGGCGAGGTGGACTCGGTGGTTTTTGTTTACGCCAAGTACCGCCGGGGTACGATGTACGACGTCACGACCCAGCAGTTCCTGCCGATCCCGCCCGTGGAAGGTTCGGCAGGAGGCGACTCGTTCATTCTTGAACCCAGTCGCGACCAGGTATTTGAAACTTTGATTCCGTTGTACGCAACAACTGCCGTTTTTTCCGTATTCGCCGATTCGTTCGCTTCGGAACACGGAGCACGAATGGCGGCAATGCAGCAGGCGACAAAAAATGCCGAAGAAAAAGTGAACGACCTCGTCATCCTGAGAAACCGGATGAGGCAGGCGCAAATTACAAAAGAGCTGGCGGAAATCGTCGGTGGAGCGGAAGCCCTTAAGTAGGTTGAGCCAGGAAAAGGAGCAATAATCCAATGACCGCAGAAAATAACATCGGGAAAATCGTCCAGGTAATCGGACCGACGGTAGACGTCGAGTTCCAGTCAGACCAACTCCCGAACATTTTGAACGCGCTCAAGATCGTTGACGAAGAGCGCGGTATCAACCTGACGTGTGAAGTTTCCCTGCACGTCGGCAACAACGTCGTGCGGGCGATCGCCATGAGCTCAACCGACGGTCTCAAACGCGGAATGCCCGTCGAAGACCAGGGAGCACCGATCAGCGTGCCGGTCGGCGACCAGACACTGGGCCGCATCTTCAACCTGACCGGTGAGCCCCTGGACGGCAAGGGCCCACTGGCCGAACCGGACAAACGTTCCCCCATCCATCGCGATCCTCCGAAACTGGAGGACCAGGCCATCGAGACAGAGCAGCTCGAGACCGGAATCAAGGTCGTCGACCTGCTGGCTCCCTACTCCAAGGGCGGCAAGATCGGTTTGTTCGGCGGCGCCGGTGTGGGAAAAACGGTTATCATCATGGAGCTGATCCGCAACATCGCCACGGAGCACGGTGGCTACTCGGTATTCGCCGGAGTCGGTGAACGAACCCGTGAAGGCAACGACTTGTGGCTCGAAATGAACGAGTCCGGCGTTGTCAAAAAAGCGAGCCTCGTTTTCGGCCAGATGAATGAGCCGCCGGGAGCACGCCTTCGTGTCGGACTTTCGGGCGTAACCATCGCGGAGTACTTCCGCGACGTGCAGAACCAGGATGTGTTGTTGTTCGTCGACAACATCTTCCGTTTCGTCCAGGCGGGATCAGAGGTATCGGCGCTTCTCGGCCGTATGCCGTCGGCGGTGGGTTACCAACCAACGCTGGGCACCGAGATGGGCGGATTGCAGGAACGTATCTGTTCGACCAAAGCGGGATCGATCACTTCGGTCCAGGCGATCTACGTTCCCGCGGACGATATTACAGACCCCGCGCCTGCGACAACGTTCAGCCACCTCGACGCTAACACGGTGTTGTCACGCCAGATCGTCGAGCTGGGTATCTACCCCGCCGTCGATCCGCTGGCTTCGACGTCGAGAATTCTCAGTCCGCAGGTAGTCGGCGAAGAACACTTCGAAGTTGCCACCCGCGTGCAGGAGATTCTGCAGCGTAACAAGGAGCTCCAGGACATCATCGCGATTCTCGGTATGGACGAACTGTCCGAAGAGGACAAAATGGTCGTCAACCGGGCGCGCAGAATTCAGAAGTTCCTTTCGCAGCCATTCTTCGTCGCCGAGGTGTTCACCGGACAACCCGGCAAGTACGTCAGGATCCAGGACACCATCCAGGGCTTCAAGGAAATCATCGAAGGCAAGCACGACGATATTCCGGAGCAGGCTTTTTACATGGCCGGCAATATCGAAGATGTCATTGAACGCGCGAAGCAGCGGACGGAATAACAAACCCGGAGGAATCTCGTGGCCGCAACCTACAATTTCAAGGTGCTGACGCCCAACCGGAGCGAACTGGACGATCTGGTGGTATCGATCGTCGCCCCCGGCGAGGACGGATACCTGGGAATACTCGCCAACCACGCCCCAATCATCACAACGTTGAGGGCGGGTGACCTGAAGGTACGCTTTGAAGGCGACCGCGAGGTCCAGTATTCCATCGGACCGGGCATCCTGAAGGTGGAGAACAACGTAGCCATATTGCTGACAGAGTCGATAGAAGCCACAACATAAGCGAATTACACAACCGGCTCTATTTCTCGAAGGGCGGCGCGACGGTGCCGCCCTTTTTATTGTCGTATACACGCCGAAAAAAAACAGTCCTGTTGATAATAATAGTGAATACAGTTATTATACGGTCGCAGCGGTAGACACACTATTTTAGAGTCACCCGTCCGATTCAGAAGTCAGCCATCCATTTATCTATACTTATTTTAAATCCGGCAGGAAAACGCGGAAAAGACGATTTATGATATACAGTTTTGAAAAAGGCGATCCCCGCCAGAAGAATTTTCTGACGTTTCTCGCCGATAATAATTTCGATTTTGATCGTGTCGAAAAAGACAAAACAGTATTCCGCGTTTTCGGGCAGGTCGACGAAAAGCAAAGCGCCCGGCTGGAAGAACTCTCCGGTGGTGTCTCGAATCCGTCGCCCGTATTTTCGCTGTTTGACGATCCCGCCGGCGCCGCGTCGCAGATCAACAGAACGATTTTAGCCGGGCCGTGCGCGGTTGAATCGGAGGAGCAGCTCGAAAAAACAGCGGGGTTTCTCGCCGGTTTCGGGATCACGTATCTGAGGGCCGGTGCGTTCAAACCGCGCACGAACAGCAAATCGTTCCAGGGATTGGGCCGCAAGGGGCTCGAAATCCTCTCGGACGTCGCATCACGGCACGACATGAAAGTGGTCACGGAGCTGATGGACCGTTCACAACTGGACGCCGTTTCCACATTTGCCGACATCATTCAGGTCGGATCACGGAACATGTTCAACTATTCCCTGCTGACCGCACTGGGCGCCGTGGAAAAACCGGTTCTGCTGAAACGGGGAATGGCGGCAACGATCGACGAGTGGGTGCAGGCGGCTGACTATATCCGCAAGGGCGGTAACGAAAACGTAATCCTGTGCGAGCGCGGAATCCGGACGTTCGAACCCCGGACGCGCTTTACGCTCGATCTGCTGGCGATACCTGTCGCCCGCAAGCTGACCGGCCTGCCTGTTATCGCCGACGTCTCCCACGCGGCGGGGCACAGCGAACTGGTCCCCCCACTTGCCCTGGCCGCACTGGCGGGCGGCGCCAACGGCATCATGATTGAGGTTCACCCGGATCCCGAATCGGCATTGTCGGACGGTTTGCAGTCGCTGGATTTCAATCAATTCGAGGCACTCTTCGACCAGATAAAGATGTCGTACGGCACCCGCCTTCGCGATTTGCCGGACCAGGCCGCAAGCCGCTAGCACCATGGCCGATCTCACCGCCAGATCTAATCCGGACCGCGAGGCGGTAAAAAGCGACCTTGCCGCGATCGCGCAAATTGCCGAAAACACGGGCCAGACGCTGCCCGCCGTGTTCGACTTTCCGTTACCCGGCGCCGACCCCACCCGATGGCTGGACGACCAGACCGACGACTTCAAATGTTACTGGCGGTCGCGCGACGGTGAATACGAAATCGCCGGAACCGGTATCGCGTTCGAAACAAAATCCGACGGTTCGGCCAGTGTGGTTGACGCGGCCGCCCGGTTGTGCGATCAGCTGCCCAAACCCCCGGATTTTATTTACGCCGGTAGTTTCACGGGCTCCCCGGATCCCGGCGCCTTCTGGCGCGACTACCCCGGGGGACTGTGTTACGTTCCGCGTCTTTCCCTCATTCGCAACGGGGACCGGTTTTTCAGACGGCTGGTTGTTTCGGTTGGTCCGCGAGCTGACTTGGACCGTCTCGCCGACGAAATCGAACTGTTGAATCACCCCCCCGGTATTTCCCGCGGAAACTCCGGTCCCGTGGCGCTACCCGGGCTCAAAACGGTCGAACACACGCCCGCCGCTGCTGTCTGGCGCCTTAACGTTCAAAAATGCCTTCGGAAGATCCGGGCGGGTGAACTGGAAAAAGTGGTTCTGGCCCGCCGCACCGACTACGAGTTCGAAGACACCGTCGACCCCGCTCTTCTCATGCGGAAATTGAGGAAACTTCACCCCCGTAGTTACACGTTCCTCGTGCAAACCGGGCCGGCCAACGCGTTCATTTCAGTTACGCCGGAACGGTTGTACCGGAAAAAGGGCTTCGCCATCCAGATCGACGCATTGTCGTCCACGGCCAACAGGGGCAATACCACGGAAGACGATCGCCGGATGGAAAGGTTTCTCAGACAAGATACCAAGGAAACGCTGGAACACGCCTACGTGGTCGACGGCATCAGAAAGTCGATTGGCCCACTGTGCACCGATACGCCGGTTACCGGCGACACAACCGTATTGAAACTGGAAACAATCCAGCACCTGAAAACACCGATTCACGCAAACCTCCAAAACAACACAACCAACTGCGGGATACTAACCGCGTTGCACCCGACTCCGGCCGTCGGCGGAACGCCCCGGTCGGTCGCCCTCGAAACCATCGGCCGTTTTGAACCGTTTGACCGTGGCTGGTACGCCGCTCCGGTGGGCATTTTATCCGGTGATTTGACCGAATTTGCCGTCGCCATCCGTTCGATCCTGGTGAATAACAAAACTGTGTCGGTATTCACTGGAGCGGGCATCGTGGAGGGATCCGACGCCGACCGTGAATACGCGGAGACGGAGTTGAAACTGCAGGCTTTGCTCGATAACCTGATCGGCTCGTGACTCCCATGCATCCGCCCATCTTTCCCAATACAAATACTGCTGCGGCCTGGATCCTGGTGGAAACCTTGGTCCGATGCGGTTTGCGACATGCCGTTATTTCTCCCGGGTCGCGTTCGACGCCCCTGACCATCGCCTTCGCCGGTCATGAAAAGATCGAGGCCATACCCGTCCTGGACGAACGTTCGGCGGGCTTTTTCGCCCTCGGCCTGGCCCGACAGACCGGTCGCCCGGTGGCCCTGGTCTGTACCTCCGGCACGGCGGCCGCCAATTACCACCCCGCGGTCATAGAAGCGGCCGAAAGCGGCCTGCCCCTGCTGGTTCTTACCGCGGATCGTCCGCCCGAGATGCGGGAGTGTGCCTCGGGACAGACCATCGACCAGGTGAAGCTCTACGGGCATTATCCGCGCTGGCAGGTGGAACTGGCCGAAGGATTTTGTCAAAAGCGGGATCAAGGCAATCAATGTCACAGCCTATTATTAAATGCGGTGCAGGACTATACACGCCTACTCGGCATGCAACCCAGCAGCGATTTTGCCAGTCAAGCCCGTGAATATT
>CAYUDF010000022.1:0-11855 GCA_964443465.1 uncultured bacterium | reverse complement strand
TTGATATCGGATCGTGCCGCGTTTTTTTCCACCCGGACACCAGGTCCGCACCCGCGTCCAGCCGGGCCATCAATTTTGGTATTTCATTGGGGTCATCCTGGAGGTCGGCGTCCATCGTGATCACAATGTCGCCGTCAACCGCGCGGAAAGCCGTTTCCAGCGCGGCCGACTTGCCGTAGTTACGGCGAAAGCTGATCACGTTTACGTGAGCTGGATCGTTTTCGCGCATTTCTCTCAACACAAGAATCGAGCGATCCGTACTACCGTCGTCCACGAAGATGTATTCGTAATCGAGGTTCAGCTTCGAAGTGACTTCGTTCAGTCTCTCGTACAGTTCGGGGAGACTCTCCTCCTCGTTGTACACGGGTATCACAACGGATATTTTCATGAGCGCCTCAATCAGTTCTACAGCTTATCCAGTATCGACCGAATCCAGGCCGCTTCCCGGTCCAGCCCTTCCTCCAGACTGAACCGTGGCTCGAACCCGAGTTCCCTGCGAGCCCTGGACGTGTCAGCATACGTGTGTTTCACGTCGCCTTTTTCCATTTCCTGGTATTGAACGTCGAAGTCACCGTCCGCGTACTTTCCGATAATATCCAGCACACGGTTGACCGAAATCCGGCTTCCCCCTCCGATATTGAAGATTGTCTCGTCCCCCGTGTACGTCGCGGCCTTCAAATTGGCCGCCACGATATCTGATACAAAGGTGAAGTCGCGCGTTTGCTCGCCGTTTCCGAATATGGCCACCGGTCTAGCCATCATCGCTCCCTTGAAAAACTTGTGAAAAGCCATGTCGGGACGCTGCCTGGGACCGTAAACGGTGAAGTACCGCAGGCAAACCGCCGGCAGTCCGTAGTTCTTGCGGTACAGCAGGCACATGTTTTCCGCGTCCAGTTTCGTGACACCGTACGGAGACACCGGCCTCACCACCGCGTCCTCCTTCATCGGCAGGTCTGTCGTGTCGCCATATACCGAACTGGAACTTGCGTACACGAATTTTTTTATCGGCTTGTTTTTTGCGGCTTCACACAACCTCTGGGTCGCACGGATGTTGCAGTCTATGTAATCTTCGAATCGTTCTCCCCAGCTCGCCCTCACACCGGCCTGCGCTGCCTCGTGAAACACGTAGTCAACTCCGTCGAGCAGCGCATCCAGGTCCACATCGTTCAGCGACCCGGCCACAAAGTTGAATGCCTCGTCCGCGTTACAGTGCTCGATGTTGTCTTCCTTAAGGCGCACATCGTAGTAATCTGTAAAGGAATCGATCCCCGTCACCTGGTACCCGGATCTGAGAAGCTCTTCGGCGATGTGTGATCCGATAAAACCGGCGACTCCAGTAACCAGTGCTTTTTCCGGCATCTCCCGGTCCTTCCAACGTGTGGTTGTCTCAGCGTGGCGCGGACTGTTCCTGAATCTGGCGGTCGATATCCGCCAGCGCCTGCCGGGCGCCGGTATCCGCAGGGTGAGTTTGTATCCAGTTGATGAGATACTGACGCGCCTGTTGGACAGCGTTCACCCTGAGCGCCATTCCGACCGCCGCCGACACCGCATCCCAGTGTGTCGGATCCCGGCGTATGATTTGATCCAGCTGCTCCAGAGCCATATCGGCCCTGCCCGTTCGTTCGTACAAGCCGGCAAGGCGAAATCTCAGATCGAGATTGTTCGGCCTTTGTTGCACCTTTTCTTCGTAAAACTGCTGCGCCCGCGTGGTATCCCCCGTATCAAGATAGTACCAGCCCAGCAGCTGTATCGGAGGTTGCATGTTGGGTGAAATCTCGTGGGCGATCTCCAGGCTTCGAACCGCGTCGTGGTACAGGCTGTCACGGTGCTGGCTTAGCGCCAGCTGAACAAACGCCGCGGCGTAGTTCTGTATGAGGTGTTCGGTATGCGGCGGCAGGTATACCGATTTGTCGCGTTTCCAGTTCTCATCGAGGATACTGGTGTATTTGTAGTTGTTCAGTATGTTATCCGTCATCTTCTGCTTGTTGATCATGTTCTTGCCCCTGCGGCGGATCACCTTGTACACCAGGCCCTCAAACTCGATGATTTCCTTGTAGGGGGCGTACGTCTCCGGCGGGATCGTCACGGCAAAATAGATCGGCAGTTTCCACTCGTTTTTTAAAAGAATATGCTGTACGGCGAGGTCGCGCACCAGCAACCAGCCGTTTCCGGACGGCACCGGCGTAAGGCTTTCGATACGTTCATCCGCCCACGTGATGGGAACTTTCGGCTCGTTGTCGCGGCATTGCTTGATATACCACGGCGTGTTCAGCAGGCTCAGGTTTATCACCTTCACATCCGTGCGGTACCCCTCGACTTCCTGTATGTACCACAACGGAAAAGTATCGTTGTCACCGTTTGTGAAGATAATGGCGTTCTGATCGAGCCCCTTCAGCATGTTTCGCGCGTATACGGGGCAGGTGTAGTTGTTTGACCTGTCGTGCGAAAAATAGTGGTGCTTCAGCGTAAACCCGGGAAGGATCAGCAGCACAACCGCAAAACCGTAGAGCACCCCGCCCGGTTGTGTGCCGCGCCGCGTCAGCATCGAACGAAGCTCGTTCAACAGGCTTGTTGCGCCGATCCCGATGTAAATCGCGAAATAGTAAAAAGCGGGCGAGTAAAAATAATCCCTCTCACGAACCTCGGTAGCGGAAAAATTGAGAAACACCGTCAGGCCAAGACTGACCACCATGGTGGTCACGAATAACATGACAAATGTCCTGCGGTTCTTGGTGTACTGATCGACCATTCCCCAGACGCCCAGTGCGATCGGAATCAACGAGCCGATGTTGAGCTTGCCGATGTACGAAGCCGCCATCTGGAACTGCGCCTGGAAATATCCGTTGAAATGGGTTAACTGGAACAGGATCCCCGCTTTGCGTTGCGTGACGTCCATTGGCGGGTACTGTTCCCGCCGCAACACCGCGTACAGGTCGCGCCAGGTTTCCGGGTTCCCCTCATCGATCGAGGGATTGTGACCCGACCGGATCTTGAGGTAGAGGTGGATACTGATTCCGAGAATGAACAACGCCGTCGTCACCAGCGCAAAATTTCGTTTGGTGCCGTACAGCCATATCAACAGCATGCCGTAACCGGCCAGGAACACCAGTGTCAGTTTTCCGTTGCGATAGATTGTGGCGTCCGCTATAAAAATCGCAACTCCCAGGCAGGCAACAAAAAATTCCAGGTTCGAAAACCCCTTCTCCTTCGTCATCCACACATAGAAAAATACACCCGAAAACGCCAGTATTGTGCCCAGGTGAAATCCAACACTCAAAGCCAGAAGGTAAAACAGCAAATAAACAAGAAAAGTCGATCGTGAGTCCCGGGGATTGTCCCCCCATTTCAACGCCAGCCACGTCATAAAACCCATGAGCGCGTTACTCATCGCGTACACTTCGGCTTCGATGGCGTTGTTCCAGTACGTGTCGCTGACCGCAAGAAACAACGCGCCAACCAGCGCACCCGCTACCTTGATCACCGCGTCCGACTGCGTTTTCGTTTTGCCCAGAAGAACGTCCATAAAACGAACGATCAGCATATATACAAACAAAACTCCAGCGGCGCCGCAAAAGGCCGACAGGAGGTTGATCCGTTCCGCTATCGAGAAAAAAGGTAATGGCAGTTCGGAGAATGCCTTGGCCACAACCACGTAAAGCGGTGTCCCGGGGGAATGCGGAATGCCCAGTGTATAGGCGGCCGCGATGAACTCACCGGCGTCCCAGAAACTCGAACTGGCCGCCATCGTTTTGACGTACAGAATGAGGCTCGCCAGGAAGGCGAAAACAGCGCCTATCCAGAACAGCCGGTTGATATCTTCGGGAGTCCGAATGCCCGATCCAGTCAATGGGCCGGTGGTTTCCGGTGGTGTTGTCGGGTTCGTAATTTCACTCATTGGGTTCTGGTGGTAAAAGAGATCTGTGGTTTACCAGGATATGGAATTTGTAAAAAATACACGGTAATTAGTTCCCTGAACCTCATCGTCCGACTCCGAGACACAGTATTTGATTGACTGGCTAACGTCAAGTATTAAAAGACTATAGAGGTTCCGCCTCGCGTCGGGCCGACGACCTGCTGGAAACAAAAAACAGGAAGCCGACCAGGCTGACCAGTACGGAAACCGGGTACGTGAGGAATTCCATTGCAAATGCGTCGGTTTCCGTGATTCCGGCGTTGGCGAAAAGCAGAATTCCGAGACTTTCCCGAACCCCCAGACCCGCTATCGATATTGGCAATATGATCGCAAGCCCCAGCAGGGGCACATAGACAAAGAATTGGCATAACGTATTGATATCAATAGCGATACCAAGGGCAATGCCGATTAACACGTGCGTTAGCACCCGCAGCGCCTGGATAAAAAGCGACAGACCGAGCAGGCGCGCGATCAGGACTTTCCGGCCCTTGAACTCACCGAGATAGTCCAGAATCGACGACATGCGTTCATCGATGGAGAGCGGCCGAATGAACGTAACCAGCTTTCTCAATAACTTCCCCAGCGGTTTGAAAAAATAAAAACCGAGAGCGGGGGTCATGCAGGCAATAAAAATCAGTATGTACATTCCGAACGGCCCGACGGCGTCGGTGCGCATAAGGTAGAAGGTGGCCCCCAGCGCGAGCAGGCATAGGCTGAATATCCCCAGCAGGCGGTCGAGCAACGTGACGGCGATGACCTGGTATACGCTGCTGCCCGCTTTGGTGACGTCGTACACCTTTACGGCGTCTCCACCGATACTGGCGGGCAGGAAATTGTTAAAAAAAAGTCCGATGAAATAGTATCTGAAGGTCTGTCCGAAGCTGAGCCGAATTCCACTGGCGCCGAGCAACTGGTGCCACTGGATCGATCCGAGCAGGTTACTCAGAAAAAAACAGATTATCCCCGCGGCAAATATCCGGGTGTCGATGGTCAGGATCAGTTCGACCAGGTCGGATATCGACAGTTTTTTCAGGAGGAAAATCATCAGCGCCGTGCTGATCACGATTCTCAACCAGACTTTGTAGCTCGACTTTTTCAACGCTGGTTGTTCCCGCCGTTTGTCCGATTGAGACCATCCCGAAGGAAAAGGACTTCCATCTCGCTGGCAGTCCGCTCCCAGGTCAGCGACCGGGCCCACTCGAGCCCCGCCTCGCTGAACCGGTCCCACATGCCCGGGTCCGTCAGCAGTTGCAGCCCCTTCTCGGCAAATTCGTCCACGTTACCGTATTCCGCAAGAAATCCCGTTTTGTTTTCCAGAATCGAGTCCTTCAAACCGGGCCGGTTGCTCCCGACCACCGGCACACCGCACGCGTTGGCCTCGACAACGGTTAACCCCCAGCCTTCTTTCGGACTGGCGTTCATGAAAAGGTGGCACCGGTTGAGGATCTCCACCATTTTTTCCGTCTCCACACGACCGGTAAAATCAACGGACTCCACCAGGCCAAGCCGGGCAGCGAGATTTTTCAGGTTCGGGAGTTCCGGCCCGTCTCCAATAATGACCAGCCTTGCGGTTGGCAGTTCCTCCCTGATTTTCGCGTACGCCCTGATTACGACGTCGATCGCCTTGTACTTTCTGACGCGGCCGAAATGTACGATCGTGGGGGCTTCGTATCGTTCCAGACCGTCGATCTGCCTGAAACGGTTGTGGTCGAGGCCACACAGGACCACGTCGATGTTTTCCTTCGGCACCCCGCGTCTCACGAGATCGTCTTTTGTGCTGGGGCTTATTACGGCAAATCTGGAGTTACGGTACACCCGGGGAATCAGCCTTTCCCACGCATAAACGTACAGCGCAAACAGCGGGTTGGTCTCCCGGAACACCGTCACCCCGAACAGATGGGGAATAACCGGCATCACGGGAAGTTTTGTGTGGAGAGGCAGGTAAAACGGGATTTTGTTTATATCTTCAACAACCAGGTCAGCGGGATTTTTTTTGAGGAAGGCCTTCACCGCGCGAGGTAATACAAAATTGGCGTTGTACCATTTTCCCCTCCTGATCACGTCGATCCCGTCATAGGAGTCAAACGCGGAGGCGCCATCGAACTGGCAGGAAAACCACGTTACCCGGTGCCCCCTCTCCACCATACGCCGCAGGATCTCGTGGAGATGAATCTCGGCGCCGCCCGCTTCGGGATCCCGCATATCGCGCCAGTTAACCGCAACAATATTCAATCCGGGAACCCCTTTACCTTTTTCGTCCTAAACACCCGACAACCATCGACGTATTGAGGACAAAGCGGTGGGGCAGGGCTTTTTTGAACCCGGTCCTGAAACTCCGGAATACGCCCGAATTGAACGGATACATCGGCAGACCCATGCCGCGACGATAAAGCACTTTTCGTACACCGCGGTACCAGATCGGCGGATACAGGTTGTGCCCGTAGGTACCGACAACTTCAAAGCCGGCATCTTCCACCATTTTTTCTATTTCGCGCGGAGAAAACTCTGTCTCCCACCCGGCAAACCATTTGTCGAAAAACATCAATACGTGCTTGCCCAGGGTGTAGTAGTGAAATCTTTGCGGCACGTCGGCCAATACGTAACCACCGGGTTTCAAAATACGATAATTTTCGGCGAGAATTTCTTCAGGGTTGGTAAAGTGTTCGAGCAGTCCCTGGTGAAAGACCACATCAAACGAGTTCGATTCGATCGGCAGCGAAAACGCATCGCCACACACAATACGAACCGGTTGTTCGATGTTGTCGGCCATCAAACTCAAGGATTCTTCGCTGTAATCCAGTGTCCAGACCTCCGCCCCGAGACTGGATAACGTTTCGCTGTCACGTCCCGTTCCGGCGCCGACTTCCAGCACGCGCTTGTCCTTGAGATCGAGTGTCGATTTGAGGTTGTCGATGATCCTGTCATCGTTCGCGTAAACCTGCCCGAGGTCACGCGATTCCGCCCAGAAATCGTCCCAGTGCTCCTTCTCAGATGTTTTACTCATTAGACCTAATCAATATCCGACCAGCAGTCGTTCCGCCAGCACGGGCGGCAATCCTGCTTTCAGAATCTTCTCCGCTGCTTTCTTGTTGTCGTAGGGTACCCGTATCGCCTGGACCAACATTGTCTTGTCGTCGAATACAGCAAAAGAGGCGTCCGGATTACCATCGCGGGGTTGACCGACGCTTCCCACGTTTATCAGGTATTTAACCCCTTCTTCGAGGTTTATACGATTGTCGGGCACCAATCGTTCCGCGCGTCCGTCATCGCTGAAAACTGCGGGCGTATGAGAGTGACCGACAAAACCGAGCGGGTGGTTCATAACACCGAACGCGCGTTTGGCGCCACCCTGGTCGAGGATGTACTCCCACGCTTCGGGTTTGTACGGCGAGGCGTGAACTGCCAGGAAAAGACCGTCCGCGGTCCACGTGTAAGCCAGGTTCGAGATGAATTCCCTGTTTTCATCCGTCAAAGTGGATTCAGTGTAGTAAACGCCTTCCAGCGCCACCGAATGAAAAAAGGACCGCTCCGCCGGATCGATCACGGCGGCATCGTGGTTACCCTTGACGCAGGCGTATTTCGGCAACGCCCTGATCGTTTCAACACATTCGTTGGGGTTCGCCCCATAACCGAGAATATCGCCAAGGCAGACATGGAATCCGGCTTTTACGCCGGCGCCGTAAGTCAGAACCGCTTCGAGCGCCTCCAGGTTGCCATGCACATCTGAGAAGATGAGGTACTTCAATCGGCTCCTTTTCTGCATTCCTTAACGAACCGGTCGAGCAGGCCGTTGATAAAGCGGCCGGCTTCTGCTGAACTGTACCGGTGCGCGACCTCGATGGCCTCATTGATTATAACCCGGGAAGGAACATCATCGAAGTAAAGTATTTCCGTCAATGCGAATCGCAGTATGTTTTTGTCCACCAGTGAGATCCGTTTCATATCCCAGTGTTCCAGCGCCCCCTCGATACGCCCGTCCAGGTCGTCAAGATTGTCCAGAACGGCAAAAAACAACCTGCGCGCGTGTTCAGCTGTTTCGTCACCCGGCGTACGGCGCTCGATCTGATCGGCGAAGATCTCTTCCCGGGTCTTATCCGAGAATTCGGCCCCGTACAACGCCTGGAGGACCATTTCCCTGGCTTTTCTACGTTTACCCATGGGCGAACTCTCAGGCCTGCCACAAGTTCATGAGATCAATCAGCGCCAGGGCGCTGTTCCAGCCCTGGTTACCCTGTTTGCCACCGGCACGGTCAATGGCCTGGTCGAGGGTGTCGGCCGTAATGACGCCAAATGCGATCGGCACTTCGCTCCTGGCGGCAAGTCCGTCGATCGAACGCGCTACGGTGGAAGCGAGCACATCAAAATGGCTGGTCTCCCCCCTGATGAGCGCGCCCAGGCAGAGAGCCCCGTCGGGCTTTGATTTTGACAGAACCCTGGCCGTCGCCTGGGGCAATTCAAACGAACCGGAGACCCAGTAGATATCGATGTCGTTTTCGTCGGCTCCGTGGCGGACGAGGCAGTCTATGGCGCCATCAACCAGTTTGCGTGTGATGTGTTCGTTAAACCGGCTGACGACAATCGAAACCCGTTTTCCTTTTGCATCAAGAATCGCGCGATGTTCATTTGACATTGGATGCACCCCTTTCATCCGTATCGTTAGCATCCGAATCGACAAGATGGGTCAGCATGTGTCCAAGCTTGTCGCGTTTTGTTGACAGATAGCGACGATTGTTTTCGTTCGCTTCGATTTCTATTGGTACCCGCTCCACGATTTCCAGACCGTACGCCGACAATCCGACTACTTTTCTCGGATTGTTGGTGAGCAACCGGATCCTGGCTACGCCGAGGTCGGCAAGGATCTGGGCGCCGACGCCATAATCGCGCAAATCCGGAGGAAATCCAAGTGAAGCATTGGCCTCGACGGTGTCCTGTCCCTCGTCCTGCAGCGCGTACGCCTTTATTTTGTTCTCCAGTCCGATTCCCCGGCCCTCCTGTCTCATGTACAGCAGAACACCGGACCCGGTTTTCTCGATCTGCAGCAGGGACTGGTGGAGCTGTGCGGCACAGTCACAGCGAAGAGAACCGAGCACGTCTCCGGTAAAGCACTGGGAATGCACCCTCACCAGGACCGGATCGGCGGAATGGATATCTCCCTTGACCAACGCCACGTGCAGTTTACCCGAGATGGAGCTTTTGTAGAGCCGCAATTGAAATCTGCCGAACTCGGTCGGAAACGTGACTTCTTTGACCATATCGACAAATTTTTCAGTCTGTCGCCGGTATTTGATGAGATCCTTAATGGTAATCAGCTTCAGCCCGTGCTCTTCGGCCACCCGTTTCAGTCGCGGTAACCTGGCCATCGATCCGTCATCGTCCAGAATCTCACACAACACGCCGGCAGGTTTGACACCGGCAAGATTCATCAGATCAACGGCGGCCTCCGTGTGACCGGCGCGGCGCAACACGCCACCCGCTTTTGCCGTGAGCGGAAAGATATGCCCCGGCCTGGCGAAGTCACCCGCTTTCGCCTGTGGATCGGCCAGCGCGCGAATCGTGGCGTAACGGTCATACGCGCTGATACCCGTTGTTGTACCGGTCGTGTAGTCCACGGACACTGTAAACGCCGTTCCATACTGACACGTATTGACCTGAACCATCGGCTGCAATTCGAGTTCTCTCGAACGCTCCGAAGTTATCGGCACACATATCAGGCCACGCGCGTACTTGGTGAGCAAGTTGACCTGCTCGACGGTGACTTTCTCCGCGGACAGGATCATATCGCCTTCGTTCTCCCGGTCTTCGTCATCCACGGCAATTATTATTTTACCGTTTTTGATATCTTCAATCGCTTCTTCAATCGTACTGAATGTACTCATAACAAACTCCAGTCAGGTGTCACGAGCCCTTTTGCATCTGTGTAAGAAATTCTTTCACATATTTTCCGATAATATCCGCTTCAACATTAACTACTGTGCCCGGACGGTATGTATCGGCGATTGTGTGGTCCACCGTGAACGGAATCACCGTAATGGTGATCACCCTTCCGGGCAGACGACTCGCCACCGTCAGGCTGATCCCGTCTATCGCAATCGATCCCTTCGGCACTACGTAGGAATAAACTTCATCCGGCAGTTCTATCGAAAGCAATCGGTCGTTACCGGATTTAACGAACGATTTCACACGGCCGGTGCCGTCGACGTGCCCCTGGACGAGGTGTCCGCCCAGTGCCGTGTCGAGTGTCGCCGCCGTTTCAAGGTTGACACGGGCACCGGCGCGCATTTTACCGAGGGTCGTGCGACCCAGGGTTTCTCCCACGGCCGTCGCAACGAAACTGTTATTTTCGATTGTTTCGGCGGTGAGACACACGCCGTTGACGGCCACGCTGTCTCCGGGTTTGATCGTTTTTACGAATTCATCCGCCCTGACGGTGAAGGAAACACCGGCCGACGTTTTTCTCGTGGTTTCGATCGTACCCGTTTTCTGAATGATTCCCGTAAACATGATTAATCTCCCGAGACGGGCTGCAGCAGGTTCCTGATTTCTACGGCTACCGTCCGGTTGAGGTATCGAAACAAAAAATCATTGTCGAGTCGTTTTGAGTCCACCGCCAATGCGTCAACGGACAAGTCAGCTCCGGCCACCATGTCAACGCCGTCGCCGCCAAACACCCGCGGTGACTGAAACAAAAACATCGCGTCCCACACACCCGAACGCGCGAAACTCCCGAACACCTCGGCGCCCCCTTCGATCATCAATCGGGTGAATCCGTTTTCGGAGAGCCGGGCAACAAGGTCTTCCGGATCGATCCGGCCATCGGCGCCGGCCCGGCAAACCACAACCCGACCACCGGCCGACTCGATCGCGGATCGTTTTTGTTGATCGACCGGATCGAGGGCGGCGACCGCAAAGGGCCGTCCTTCCCCGGACCAGCGATTGTCCGCTTTTATACTGAGGTTTCCATCGAGCACGACGGGCACGGGGGGTTCACCGCACTGAGATTTCCGGCAATCCAGGATCGGGTTGTCCACTCTTACGGTGCCGATACCCACGACAACGGCGTCGCTGTTGGCGCGCATTCTGTGGACGTAGCGCAATGAGGTCTCTCCCGTAATGTTGTCCCTGCGGCCGGGAGCTGACGCGATTTTGCCGTCCAGCGTCGTCGCCATTTTCAGATTCACCGTGGGACCCATCTGTAACCGGTTTTTGTAATAAGTCAGATTCGTCGCGATCGCGGCCAGATCCATACATCCGGTTTGCACTTTGATGCCGGCTTCGCGCAGTTTTACGACACCTGTACCGCGCACTTTCTCGTCCGGATCAACCGTGGGAATAACAACGCGCGCCACGCCGCTCGAAATGATCCTGTCCACGCACGGCGGTGTCCTGCCGTAGTGCGTACACGGCTCCAGGGAAACGTACAGGGTGGAGCCTCGAGACTTGTCCCCCGCCTGGTCAAGCGCAACCACCTCGGCGTGAGCTTCGCCGCACCGCTGGTGGAATCCTTCTCCGGCAATTTCCCCCTGGTTGACCACAACGGCGCCAACCATGGGGTTCGGGAAGGTCAAACCGGCGGCATTCCACGACAGTTCGATTGCCCTGTCCATGGAAGCACGATCGGCCCAGTCGAAATGATCGGGTGCGATCCCGGTACCGTCGGGTGATGTTTTCTGAAACGACTCCATCGTGGTCCCGCGCGATTTACGCGCAATAAAACGAAACCATTGGTCAAACGGGTTGTGGCTTCGGGAGTATTTGAGGGGAGAAAGACAGGATAGCGCTATAGTACACAAGCGCCCTCACCCGCCGCCGGAGCGGCCGGGTCAGGCAAGGGTGCACGGAGGCACCGGGTACTACGTATCGAAACCTTCTCCCATCCAGACTTTAACTGTCGGCCCCGGAATCTCACCGGGTCTGCGGCCCTAGAAGGGACTGCTCGCGGGCT
>CAYUDF010000021.1:0-12233 GCA_964443465.1 uncultured bacterium | reverse complement strand
TGATGTCGCAAAAGACAGTGAAGAAGAGCCGGTACTCGATCTTTACGCGATCGGTGCCGTTGACTACGAACCCAGTGTCCACCAAAACGTCTGATAGGAACTCATGAACCAGCTCAACGACAGCAAGACACTATTCACCAAGCAGGTACAGAGCCACGTTGTTTCGCTCTGTGACCTGCTGGGTTGTGAAACGATGGTTCCCGCGCCGGTCGAAATTACCGGCCGGAGTAAAATCGCCACACACATGATGGCTGGAACATTCTCTCTCATGGGACACCCGGCATGGGACCAGTTGCTGACCGCTTACGAAGGTCTGCTGGATGTTTTCTGCGAGAAGGGACTTCCGTGGGATGACCGGATCGCCCAGGTCACGTCGGAACTCATCGACAGGGAAGAAACACTGACGGGCGCGATCGGAGCCGACGTCTCGATAGAAATCGCGGACGCCGTTCCTCCTGATACGCTGGAGCCGTTGCGCGACGAGATCAACGTATTGCGCGAGCTGTTCGATGCTACCGAACACTACACCGTCGTAAACGACACCGCCGAGGCCGATCCCGTTCAACCCCAGGCTGCGGAGTCGTTTACGAAAGAACCCGTAAGATATGCCGAACCGTTGCCCGAACTGCCAGCACAGGCCGTTGACGTCGTATCCGACGGACCGATGGGTGGTGTCGTCGAGGAGCTGAAGAAAACCGCCCGGGCCGTAGTGGAAGGCCTGGAATCGGGAGCTTTTGTATCGCGCGACTGGAATTCGCCCGACATCGCCGGGATTCGCGATCATCTCAGTCATCTCAATTTTTATGTTTGTTCGATTCAACAGATGATCGAGCGCAACAATCCTCCCGCCCTGGTTCAAAACTGCGGCCTCGCACCCCTTCGGACCGTATTGACCGATTTTGCCAACGAGACTTCGGAGTCGGGCGACAGGTCGCTCGAAATCGTTGTGACCGAGGAAAACGTCAAGGTCGATCCGAAGCTGTTGCCGATTGCGGGCGCCATTCTTCAGAGAATGATCACGGACGTTTTTGACCGCTCGGAGGGCGAATCCCTGCGAATCACCGTAAACGTGTACGAACACTCCGGCGCGTTACGGTGGAGATTGTCCGACGACGGCGACAATTTTATAACGGATTCCCAGCTGGATCATGAAGATCAGCTGGCTTTTTACCCGGGGCTAAGGACCGTCCGCAGGCTTTTGACCCGGCACAATGGCGTGTTGTGGGTAGAGCCGCGCGACGATCACGAAGTGCGATTTGAGTTCTCGCTGCCGGGTTCCAAGGCGGAGAACACCATTCTTTCGTGGGGTGAGGGCCAACGTGCTTTCGGTGTCCGCGCGGTTCAACTGTGTGAGCTCCTGTCTTCGACTTCAGCGCCCAGAGGCAAGGATACTTTCGGAGAGTTTCTCACGTTAAACAGTAAACGTGTGCCGCTGCTGAAACTGGACGTGTTGTTTGCGCAGGCGCCGGCAGACGGCGACAACATCGCCGTGATCGGATCGCTCGAACGGCGTATCGCTTTTTACGTACCCGGGTGGGGTGAAAGAGTCGAGGGCAAGGAACTCGAAGACGTCGTTCCATTCTGGCAGGGTCCGGCGCACGTTGTAGCCCAGGTCGGAGACAAACGTATTGCCCTACTGGACGCCGACCAGATCATCGAAGAATTTTTGGAACGTACAGGGGACATGAATAACGAGGAAGAATCTGGAGGTGTTGTTGAAGAAGAGTCGAGAGAGTCCAATAGTCAGGCAAAGTTCGATTCAGAAACCAATACTCCTCCAGATAATTTGCAGCAGGATGTAGTGGGGAAAGACGTGCAGGTGCTGGTTGTGGAGCAGAGCGAGTCACTGAGGGCGATCTTTGCGGAGATTCTGGAACGCTCACAGATCAGCGCCGCATTTGCCGCCGACGTTGATCAGGCGGCCGAGCTGATCCAGACCAACGCGCCGCAGCTGATCATCAGTGAGTTCCGAATGCCGACAATGGCAGCCAAAGTCCTGGTCGAAACACTGGGCAGCGAGGACCGGGATATTCCTGTCCTGGTGACGACGTCACAGTCGGGAAAAACGGCCGATCTGCTGGTGGAAAAACTGGGGGTTGCGGGTTATCTCAGCAAGCCACTGGACCAGGAGGAGATCGTTTCCCGGTTGGGTGGATTTCTTGTGGAGCGGGCGCGGGCTTGAGTATTTCGGTTTCGAGAGCAGACTTGCGAAGTGCGGACAGGGTGCATTGTGCCGCAGGATACCGCACCCGCGAGCATAGGGTAAACGACGTAACTTGTTGATTTATATGGAATTTGAGTTTGGTATAGTTCGTGCATAAAGGCGAAAAGAGGGTGGGAGCTCTAGCAAGCTCGCAAATAAAAAGGACGGAGTACTATGAGTAAGTGGAGAGACACCGACTATTCTAACATCGTCATCGGCGGCCCCGAAGATACGGACGTCGTGATGACATCAGTCGAAGCAGCCGAGTATCTTAAGATGCACGTCAAGACGGTGTGCAGACTCGCCAAAGAAAAGAAAATCCCCGCCAAAAAGGTTGGAAGCGAGTGGCGTTTCCTCAAGAGCGTGTTGGACAAATGGTTGGCCCAAGAGGTTGTTTAATTATCAGAACGAATCTCTCCCTATTTTTAGCTCCAACCCTCAGCTCTGCGCAGTCCGGGAGTGCAAATGCCGAAGACCGTAATAGAGAAGTCGCAATCGCCCTCTCCGGACGTTACGGTCTTTAGCGTTTCCGGCACTCTCGGATTTCACGAAAAAGAAACGTTAGTCAAACTGTTCGACGAGTGTAAAAAGCGCTCCATCGGCCGTGTCGTATTTGACATGGCCGGTTTGACTTCTCTCGGTGGCGGATGCGCCAAGATTATCCGTGCCGAAGCGGAGTCGGGTGCTGTCACCATCGGTATTGCCGGCGCCAAGGCGACCGTCCTGAAATTCCTCGCCGATGAGGGGGGGATCTTTGTCGGGGAGTCGGTTGACGAAGCCGTGCAGATTCTCGTGGAGGGAGGAGCACAAGCTCCGGCGGCACAACCGGCGGAAACCGCCAAGCCCGAGAAACCGGCGGAAACCCCGATCGTCGAGCCTGCCGAATCCCGGCCCAATCAGACTGTGGAAATCGACCGGGAAGAACTGAAAAACGAGATCAATTCGTTGACGCCGGCGGACGAACTTTCGGCGGACCCCGATACTCCTGCTGCCGGTGACGACGTTCTGGAAATCGAGTCCAGCGAGCCTGCGAAGAAACCCGCCGCAGCGAAGCCGGCCGAAAGCGCAGCGAAACCCCCTGAACCTGCCGCTTCGATACCCATCGAGCCGGCGCCAAAAAACGCCAATTCAAGAGAGCTTCAGAAAAGAATCGTACAATACAACACGCTGTTTTCGCTCAACGCTGATTTTTACCGGATACAGGACCGCACCAGCCTGGTTGAACTGTTTCTGCTGACTACGATTGCCCAGGTTGGCGTTGAGAGCGCCGTTTTTCTGGAACACCGGCAGGGCTATTTTACGGCGGCAGCGGTCAAGGGACTCGAGGCCGATGAGCTGAAGGGTTTCGCCCTTTCGGCCGAACTGTTGAACCTGGACGACTGGCTCAAATCCCAGGAAATCTATTCGGTGGAAACCGCCCCGTTTTCCGACGAGATCAAGGCTCCGCTGTTGAGTCTGGGGTGCAGTTACCTGGCGCCGTTTATCGCGCATAACGAGTTCCGCGGCATCGTTGCGCTGGGCAAGCCGATCAAATCGGAGTTGGACGACGGAACAAAAAGTTTTCTGAAAATTCTGATCAACCAGACGGCGATCGCATACGAGAGCACCCAGCGTTTCGAGGAAGAAAAGGAACGCACGTTGGGCCTCGTCCAGACGCTGATCGCGCTGATCGAGGAAAACACGCTGGCGCGGGGCAACACCAACCTGTTGTCCTGCTACACGTACGCACTAGCACAGAAGCTGCATTATCCCAAGGAGCACGTCCGGGACCTGCTCTACGGTACCGTGCTGCGCGACATCGGTATGATCAAAGTCAGCGACCTGATCGTGCGCAGCCCTCGCGAGCTCATGCCGGAAGAGTGGAACATCATCAAGCGCCATCCCATCGATGGTGCGGAGATGTTGAAGAAGATGAAGTTTTCCGAGCACGCCATCGGCGTCGTCACGTTCCACCACGAACGCTTTAACGGCGAAGGTTATCCGAACGGTCTGCAGGGAAAACAGATCCCGCTGGGTGCGAGGGTGGTTTCGATTGTGGAAAGTTATGCGGCGATGCTCCAGGAGCGCCCCACCCGTCCGGCGCTCACCCAGGAAGAAGCTCTTAACACACTCAAGGAAAACTGGGGTATGCGCTACGATCCCGACCTCGTTAAGGAATTCGTCGAAATCGTCGAAGAAGAACTGCGAACCGGCGAACGGATCCAGGACACCCGGTTCGAGTTGTTCAGTGTGTAGGGGTAACACTCCGTGAAACGAAACGAAATTCTGCTGGTAGACGATGACCTGAAGGTTCTGGAGATTCTGGAAGAGTCTCTGCACCGTCAGGGGTACGCCGTCAATACGGCCAGCAACGGCCGTCAGGCGCTGCAGGCATACGAACACAACAATCCCTCGGTTGTCGTGCTGGACATGATGCTTCCGGATATGACAGGACTGGAAGTAATGGAACAGATGCGGGAGTCGCCCCGGCACAAGGATGTGCCGGTGCTGATTTTGTCCGCCAACGGCGACATCGATGTTCGACTCGCAGGACTCCAGGGCGGGGCCGACGACTACCTGGTCAAGCCGGTCGCTCTGAAGGAATTCTGCACAAAAATCGAAAAAACTCTCGAACGGTCGGCCTCCGCGAGGGACCTGCGCAAGAAAAAGGATTCTCTGGAATCACAACTCAGCAAGGGCCAGGAAAGCTACACGCAGGTGAGCAAGGATCTCAAGCGCCAGCTCTTTTCGATGAAAACACTGTTTTCCGTTTCGCAGGATCTCAACCGTGTCCTGGAATCGGACGAGCTGATGAGAGTTGTTTCTCTCACGCTCATTGGCGAACTGCAGATATCCAGTATGGCGCTGTTTTCACTTGAAAAGGAAAACAGCGAATATTTCGAATTGCTGGGGGTCAAAGGGTTTTCCCACGAAAGATTCGGGAGAGTCCACATCAACCGGAGCTGTAACTTCACCCGGTTGCTCGCGGAGGAACAGAAACCGCGCAAGATAGCCAGAAACCCGGACAGGAGCTGGGCGCGGATTCTGCCCGATCTGCGGCTGGCTGTTTTCGAATACGTTGTACCGATCACGGTCAAAGGTACCACCAAGGGGCTCGTGTTTACGGGGCCCAAGATTAGCGGCCAGGAATACTCCAGTTACGACAAGGACATGCTGACGTTCATCGCCAACTCCGCCGGAATCGGTATGGAGAACGCGCGCTTGCTCAAGCAACTGCAGATCACCTACGTGTCCACGCTGAAGACGCTCATTTCGGTGATTGAGGCAAAGGACACCTATACCAAGGGTCACACAGAACGTGTGGCTTCGTACGCTGTCGCAATCGCCGACATGCTGCGGTTACCCGAGGCGGTGCGCCGGCGAGTGACCTTCGGCGCGTTGCTGCACGACATCGGCAAAATCGGTGTGATGGAAAACATCCTTCACAAAGAAGGCAAACTGGATGCCGAAGAGTGGGAAGTGCTGAAATCCCACCCCGAAGTTGGTGCCCGCATCGTTGACAAGATGGAGTTTCTCACGGGCACGTCCGAGATCGTGAAACACCACCACGAGAGCTGGGACGGCAAGGGATACCCCGACAGTCTCGAGGGCGACGAGATACCGCTGGGAGCGCGCATCATCACGGTCGCTGACAGCTTCGACGCAATGACCACAAACCGGTCCTACCGCAAAGCGTTGTCGATCGACGAAGCGATAGAACGGCTGGAGGCCGGAGCCGGAAGCCAGTTTGATCCGGAGATTGTTCGAATCTTCGTACGTCACATCCGCAAAAAGGGATCTGAACTGGTGTTGAGGGAAAACGCGTAGAGCAAAAACGTTTTCCATCCCCGTTATCTCCCCACGGTTTTCCCGAAACAGTCCAATCCCAACGGTACCCGGAGTAACCCCTTCCCGATAAAGAGTTTGTACGGTACTATTTCATGGGTCTCAATGGGTTTTAACCAGGACGGCAAGCTGATGATCGGCAAGACCATAGGCCATTACCGGATCGTCGCCGAAATCGGGCGGGGCGGCATGGGTGTGGTGTATGAGGCGGAAGATACAAAGCTGCGGCGCACGGTGGCGCTGAAGTTCCTTTCCGCGCATCTGCTCGCCGATCCCCAGCAGAAAGCCCGGTTCATACACGAAGCCCAGGCGGCCGCCGTCCTCGATCACCCCAATATCTCCACGATTCACGAAGTCCATGAAGCGGATGGTCAGACTTTCATTGTGATGGCCTTCATCGAGGGCGAAGACGTGCGGACAAAGATCGGGTCGGGCTTGATGAGTCTCGATGAAGCGCTTGATATCGCCGTGCAGGTGGCGAAGGGATTGACCAAAGCACACAGTGAGGGGATCGTTCACCGCGACATCAAGCCGGGAAACGTGATTATTACACGAGAGGGACAGGCCAAGGTGGTGGACTTCGGCCTGGCGAAGCTGGCCACGCAGACGCAGCTCACCCAATCGGGAATGATGGTGGGCACGGTTCGCTACATGTCGCCCGAGCAGGCAACGGGCAAGATGGTGGATCACCGCGCCGATATCTGGTCGCTGGGTGTAATGCTCTACGAGATGCTGTCGGGGAATCTCCCGTTTCGGGGCGAGGTGGATCAGGCGATTATGTACTCGGTCCTCAACGAGGACCCGAGACCGGTGACGGAGTTGCGCCCCGAAGTCCCGGCGGCATTGGAAGACATGGTAGAGAAGGCGCTGGCCAAGGATCCGCAGAAGCGCTACGCGACGATGGAAGAGTTTCTCGTGGATCTGGAGACACAGCACGACAAGATTGTATTGGGAATCAAGGAGCGGCAGTTCACCGGACTACGGAAGCTGCGCAGAAAAAAACGCCTGACGGCGGGCATCGCAACAGTCCTGGTTGTTGCCATCGCGGCCATTCTGGCGCAGACATTCTATAAGAGAAGTATGGCGATCGACTCCGTGGCCGTGCTGCCGTTTGCGAACCTTTCCGGCGATGACGAACAGGCGTACTTCAGCGACGGTATGACCGGGCAGCTGATCAATGAGATCGGACAGATAGGAGCGTTGCGCGTGATCTCCCGGACATCGGTGAATCGATTTAAGGAAACAGACAAGACGCTTCCCGAGATCGCGGAGGAGCTCCAGGTGGATGCGGTAATCGAGGCATCGGTGATACGCGATGGCGATCAGGTGCGGATTTCAGCACAGTTGATTCGGGCAAACCCCGAAGAGATTCTGTGGTCGGATAGCTACAACCGCGACGCCAGGGACGTGATGTCGATACTCGGTGAGGTCGCGCGCTCGATCGCGGACCGGATCGAGGTCACGGTCACAGAGGGCGAAAGGGAGCGGCTGACCCATACCCGCCCGGTGGATCCCGAGGCCCACGAGGCCTACCTGATCGGAAAGTCCTTCGTCGATAAGTGGACCCAGGACGCCGTCGAAAAGGGGATTCGCTATCTCGAACAGGCCCTGGAGCACGATCCGAACTACGCTCAGGCTCACGCCGGTCTCGCCACCGCCTACGTGTTTTCGGCGGTGCCGGGCGGTGGGTGGCGCTCGCCCGACGACGTGATCGATAAGGCCCGGGAGGCAGCGAACAGAGCCCTGGAACTCGACGGGTCGCTGGCCGAGGCCCACGCGGCACTGGGCGGGATAAGCCTGGTGTTCGACTGGGACATCGAGCTGGCCGAGCGGGAGATCAAGCGTGCTATCGAGCTCAACCCCAGCCTCCCCGACGCCAGGATCGGTTACGCGGCCGTGCTCGGCAGGCTCGGTGGACGTTACACTGAGATCGTCGATCAGCTCGACGTCGCGCTCCAGAACGATCCAGTCAACCCCTGGGCCCGGGCGCACCTCATCTGGGCGCATTTCCAAGCCGGGGATACCGCTAGGGTCTACGAGGAATGTCAACAGTTGCTGGACCTGAATCCTGAACCCGTATTACAGGCTCAGGGAATCCTTGCGAAGTCGTTTATCGAGTTGAAATCGGGCAGGTTAGAAGCCGCCATGGCCGGGTTGGAGAGCTGCGTGGCACTGACCGAGCGCAAGCATCCGGACATGCTCACTTATCTGGGAGTCTTCTATCAGTCGACCGGCCGGCACGAGGACGCCATGGATGTCTTGAACGAGATCACCGCACTGGCGAATGCGCGATATGTGTCGCCGGTCCTCTTCGCGCAGCTCCACGCCAGCATGGGCAACATCGACGAGGCATTCGCATACCTGGAGCGAGCCTATGCGCTGCGCTGCGGTTACCTTTACAACGTCACGAAAAAAGGAGTCTTCGCGCAACTAAGTTCGGACCCGCGCTGGGATGATCTCATGGAGCGCGTCGGTCTCCCGGAAAAGGCCCCCTTTATCTAGCTCAGCACGGAATACGTCGCCCATGCCGCGGGCGCCGATCTCTCATCGACGCAGCAGTCTTCACCCCCCGATCGCCAGACTAGAACGAAATCTCCATCCCGAACCGGATCGTCATGGGGGGCTGGTATGCCATCACCTTGCCGACGTTCGGATTCGGGCCAAGCTGATTGCCCTGGAAATCGCTGTAGCGATAGTGGACCTGGTTGATGAACGTAGGTTCTGTCTGACCGAACAGGTGGAATATATCTAACAGCAAGCGGGAACGGGCGCGCCCGATTCCTCCGGTCAGCCGCGAAAGATCGTACGAGAACCGGAGACTTGCATCCCAGATCGACGGCGTCCGACCGGCGGTTCCACGAGGAGTGAGATAGCTCCAGAGACTCGGGCCGGCCCACGTCCCGCCATATTCCGAAAGCGGCGTGCCACTCTGCCAGGTAAAGAATCCGCCGGCGGTCATACCGAAGTCGAAGACATAGCTGCCGTACATCTTGAACACATGGGTGCGATCGTTCGGAAGCAACCCCTCCGAGATCTGCTCGGGAAGCATGATCTGATTTGAGACATGGGCGTGAGGATTACCGCCGTCGGTGTTGAAGACGCCGGGGAAGTTTCCGTAAGTCTCGGACAGGACATACGCCGCCGCCATGTGCAGTTTTTGCCCGAATGTGTTCTCGAGCGATAATTCCAAAGCCGCGTAGCGCCGAACGGGGTCAGGTAGGTGGGCCAGACGGCCCTTCCCTGGATTTCCGAGCACTGTGACGATTTTCGGCAAGGAATCCGGCAGGAGTGTGGGTTCGATGACCTGGCCCACATCGCGATAGATTCCTCGAACACCGGCACTCCAGGTTTTGCCTATCCGGCGTTCGTAGCCCAGAGTGAATTCATCCAGGTACTGGCCGTCGAAGTCATCCGACAGGTAGTTCGAATTGTCGAGTACGTAACCGCCGGGGCCGGGGGTCGCGGTGAAATCAGGCAGCGGATTCTCGTCATAGATATCTGTCCTCTGATAGTAATCGCCAAAATACCAGCTCGAAGCGATCATCGGAATCTGCTCGTAGAAACGCCCGTAAGAGCCGGATAGCTTCTGGCGTCCATTCTGGTCGAGCTGATAAATGATACCCGCGCGCGGTTGAAAGCCGTCGTCAATCGACTGCGCAACGTCACCCTGTGGATTGACGATGTAGATACCATCTCAGCGCACGCCGGCATTCACCCTCAACCGGTCGGTGGCCCGCCAGGAATCCTGCAGATAAACAGAGGGGAGCCTGTGTGATATATCGAAATCATTCAGAAGTGTAATCGTGCTCCAGCGATTAGCGCCGCTTCTGGAGACCTTACCGGGTCTGCCATCCGGAGTCTGAACGATCCACTCCTCGTCCAATGCGATGTTTTCAAAAGCCGCTCCCAGCTTCAGCTCATGACTACCGGCGAAAACCGTCGTGGACACATCAGCTGCCCAGCGGACGGTGTGGTGGTCGAACTGCACCTGCATCCCACCGGACAACTCGCCGTTATACGAATCTTGATATGTCACCTCCGTCCGTCCGATCTCCGTGGCTGCTCGCTCCTCGTTGTTTGCTTCCACACGGGAAAACGAAAAATCAACGATCACTCTCTCACCAAACAGCCTGTGGCCATTCACACTCGCCGTGATCGCTCCGGTGGTCCTGTCAACCAATAGAGGATCCGCATTGAGCTGAGTTGGCCGGGGGCTGATCAGGAAACTGCCCCCGACCTTGTCCTGATGAGTCGGGTCGCCGAAAACGGTAAAATCGAGGCTCGTGTTCGGGCCGGCGCTCCAACTCAGTTTCCCCGCGAACAGATGCGAAACGGTATCGTCGTTGTAATAACCGAGCCCGGGGATCTGGAGACTCTCATTCTGGAAGGTCGGATTGTAGGCCACGAAGTACCACAGCTTTTCACGGGCGATAGGCCCTCCAAGGGTGAGTCCGAGATCATAGAGGGCGAAACTTTCCTGGTTGAAGTCGCCGAGGCCCCGCCGCGAGTCTGAGGAGACGTTGTTGTTGGTGAGAAAGCCAAACACCTGCCCATTGAAGGCGTTGCTGCCGGAGTGTGTGATAACATTGATGATCCCGCCTGTGGCGCTGCCGTGTTCGGCTTCGTAGCCACCTTTTTTGATCTGGACTTCTCTCACGAAGTTCTGGGGAAGCCTCGGTCCTGTACTGGCCATGAACGGGTCCGTTACGTTGACACCTTCTATGAAATACTGATTCTCGGAGCCGGTACCGCCCGCCACGTTGGTGTTGTCCCCGAGGAAGCTGGTGTTGCTGTGGGGTACGTAGGCGATGACATCGCGGTAATCGCGGGGTGTGGGCAGTTGGTTGAGGACCTCCGAGCTGAGATTGTTGCTCGACTCGGTTGTGGCAAAATCAAGAAACGGTTTTCGTCCTTTAATGACGATTGGTTCCACTGCGTAGGAGGTCATCTTGAGCGCGGTTTTTCCAAGAGAAGTCGTCCCGCCGAGCTGAACGACGACGTCGTTGATGCTCACGGGCTGGTAGCTGATATGGTGGATCATAACGGTATATGAGCCGACCGGAAGGTCCCTGAGTCGGAAATAACCGTCACTCATGGATATTGTTTGGCGAGGGGTCTGCAGGTTTTTCCCGGAAACAGTGATGGTTACAAAAGCGACGGGTTTGCCCGTTTGCTCATCGATCATCCAGCCCTCTATGTCTCCGGTGATCGCTTGACCACGAGCTGAACCCGTACAAATGAGGAAAAAAAGAACCGTAAAGGCGATCAAGATGCGCATGTAACCGATCCTTCCATTCGAGTCTTGGTGGAGTGACTTCTCCCGCTTTTGTAGTCACATCCCGAGTCAGGATACGATTGCGATGGACCTCATCCTCAGTTGCCCAGAAAACCGCTATGACGTCCGACCGCACAGTGATCTGTGCGGTCGGACGTGAGTGTAACGTCGCCGCCATATTTCCATCAATAACAATAATTGTATAAAGAAATCCAGAACAAATGGAGTTGTAAGTTCGTCCGGATCTTCGTCCGTTACATTCTCGCAGGAAAGGATCCGAACTGGTGCTGAGGGAAAGCAACTAACACCCTGTAAACACACGCAACATCCGGTTTTTTCCCCCAACCAGTTGTTTTCGTTTCGTTTAATCTCCATTATTTCCAATCCGTTTCCGTGCCGCCGTCAACCGCGGTTACACACCGGGGCCGGCCGGCCGCGTCTTTTCACCGGACCTGCGTCCGTACGCCGCAGTAAACAAACAAGTAACAAGCGTTATTGCAAAAAACGAAAACTTGAAAAACGTGGTATCCGTTTTGCGATAGGTGTGGGCACGAAATCAAAGAGATGAGGCTTCCCAAGCGTGCCGGGTGTGGGTTGGGTGTGGATGTGTGGTTGAACGCGCGGCGTGTTCTCATCTCTTTCTTTAAAAAAGAGGGGGCTCTTCGGGCGCGGGCTGGGAGGACTTGTTCCCGATCCAGGGACGTCGCCGTTTGATTGAAACGGATCCATCCCGGAAGAGCCGATTGACAGCAACACCCGGCGGATTGATATGGCGCCGCCGACCGGTTGGACAACCTGGCCACGACTCCGGCGTGAAATCGGACTTTAGATGTTTCCGGGTTGCTCCCTCTTTTGTTTTGTCAGTCGTTCCGGTTCAGAACTCGCCGGGGCGGAAAAGATTCGGGACCGGGTTCCGCGTGCGGGTTCCCG
>CAYUDF010000020.1:0-12422 GCA_964443465.1 uncultured bacterium | reverse complement strand
AAGGCAATGCAGCAATCGTGCTGGGCGATTCACTGATCGCCAACATCACGGAACCGACCTACGGACTGGATCGCGATGTATCGGGCGGTCCGGCGGCGTATATCCACGTTCGCGACCTGCCCGGCAAAGCCGGCGCCGATCTCGCCGGGGGTCCGCAGTGGCCGTACGTTCCGTCATTGAGCGGCAGCGGGTGGACGGTGATCCGTATGGATTCTGTACCATTAACGTTCCATCCGCAGGACCAGTATTGTGTCGACCTCAATGACAACCTGTTCGAGCCGGGTGATACGATCCTGTATTACCTGTCCGCGCGGGACGCTATCGGCCGTACCACTTACTGGACGCGACAGGTTGGCGCCACCGGCGACCAGGCGGCCGCGCAAACACTGCCAATGGAAATGACCTGCCTGCCGGCGAACGGCCTCAACGGCGCCACCGATATCCTGTACGTGGACGCCCACGACGGCGGCGGAACCCAGCAGTTTTTCGACCACGATTTCAGCAGTTTGGGTATCACGCCCGACCGGTTCGATATCAACCAGGATGGCAGGGACCAGGGCCTGGCATCGTCTGTGAGGGATGTCGCCCTGCAGCTGATCCCTTACTACCGCAAAATTATCTGGAGTTCCGGCAGCCTGGAAAGCCGCACGATAGGAGACGGCAGCAGGTACTCCAACAAGTCGGACGACTTCAGTGTGTTGTACGAATTTGTTGACCAGCACCCGGAGGACTGCGGTGTGTATTTCACCGGCGACGGCCTGGCTTACGAATGGTACACGTGGTTATCCGGGACCGGCAGTGTGGCGTTCCGGACGAAATATATGGATTTTATGGCAACCGAAGAAGACCACCGGGTTGCGGGCATTCCGGTTTCTCCGCTGGTTGTGGCGCAGGCGGGTTCGTTTTTCAATGGAATCTACGGACCCGATTCGCTGGTCGCGTTCGGCGGCTGCCCCACGTTGAAGAGTTTTGATGTGCTCGCGCCGGCGGGCACCTCGACACTCGAAATGGCATACACGGACAACCCCGGACACGGCGCGGTGATCGCGCAGCAATCGTTTAACGCCGACAGCGCAATCGTGGGAGTTGTCCTGTCCGGTTTCGATTATGCCGTTATTCGCGACGACCGTGCCAACAATCCCTACGACCGCGTGGTCCACTTGCAGACGATTCTGGTATGGCTGGGTAACGTGCTGCCGTATCCCACCTCAGCCGAATCGGGACCGGCGTTCAGAAACGACCTGGCGCAGAACTACCCGAATCCGTTCAACCCGACAACGCAGATCCGGTACTCTATCAAAACCAGTACGCACGTGAGTCTGCGGGTTTACAATGTGGCTGGACAATTGGTGAAATCGCTGGTAGACGAATCCCGGACCGCGGGGCCGCACACGGTCACGTGGGACGGGCGTAACAACGGCGGCGCTCCGGTCGCCAGCGGTGTTTACTTCTACCGTCTGGTAGCCGGGGACTTTACAAAAACCCGGAAGCTGACTGTATTGAAATGACGCGCATTATATGACATTAATGTGCGTCAGCGCAGCAGGACCATCTTTTTTGTTTCTGTGACGTCGTCGGCGGTCATGCGGCAAAAATATATGCCGCTGGCCGCCGCCGCTCCGCTTTCGTCGCTGCCATCCCACTGAACTTCGTGTATGCCCGCCGGCCGAAATCCGCCGGTCAGTCTTTTCACGCGCTTACCGGAAACGCCGTAAACAGTGACTTCGACATCACCGTCCGTCGCGAGTTCAAAAGCAATCGTGGTGGCGGGATTAAACGGGTTGGGATAGTTCTGGTGGAGAGCCGTTACCACCGGCACCACATAGTATTCCGCGTTAAAAAACGCCGCGTAGACACCCAGCTCTTCGATTACTGAGAATACCGATCCGCCCGCACCCTCTCCGCCAACATACTCCCACCGGTCGCCGTCGGGGCGATACAGACCGATTTTGCGGGCGTCGCGTTCGGGGTCGGGAATATCGGGCGTTTCGAAGTCGTATCGAAGCGTCAACATCGGATCGTATTCGAACCTGACGCCTGCCTTGATGTTAAAACGTTCGGATGCGGGTATCAGCGAGTTGCCGTCGATGTCCAGCGGAGAATTGCCGAAGGCGCGATCACGTGACACAATCAACGCACCGTTCTGGCGCGTCAGGCTGGAAGGTTCCACCAGTCGCATCGCTCCGTCGATGGTCCGGAAGTTGAGCGCATAAGACTTTCTGACAACGCCAACGTCGTATGAAGCCTCAATCCATGACCGGTACCCGTAGGTATCAACTGCGTCCGCCACGATTTCAAGAAAACCATGACCGGTCACCATAATGTCCGCCGCGTACTGCCACTCCGAGCCTCCGATCTCGTAAAACTGGAGCGAATTCGTGACAGGGCCGCCGTCGTTCCAGCGGAACCAGTAGTCGCCCGACAGTTCGGCCAGCGGTTTATTGCTGTCGATTACAAAAATGGTCCAGTAGGAGTCCAGTTGCCTGGGCGTCAAGACCGTCAGAAAAGCTGGAGCGAGGGCAGACCCGTCGACCAGAACTGCTACCAAAAGGGTGGTATCGGCATACGAAGCGCCGCCGACTTCAAAATAAGCTGTCGCCGTTATCGCATCGATCCCTTCGTTTGACGCGGGGTAACAGATAACTGCCCGTCCTTCTGCGTCTGTCCACCGTTCGACGTTGGCGCTGTTTACACCACGTATTCGTCCCACAACCCTGACGTTGGATATCGGGGGAGTTGTACGGAAAACGGCGCAGGCCATACCGTCGGGGTCGATCAACAGCGTGTCGGGAAATGTATGCACGTCGTCGTCCACGGACAGCACCGGTATATAAGTTTCGAATAACATCGTGGAACGGGTTGTGTAGGACTCGCCGCCAAAATCGAATACGAGACTCGCCGTCAGCGTGTCGATGCCGATCTCATTTGTCGTGTAACAGAACTGCACACCCGATCCCGATACGGTTTTTGAATCTGAGGCAGTATTGACGCCGCGCACACCGAAACCCACCGGATGATCCGTCACGTTCCGGTCGAGAATAAAATCAGCGCACACATCGGAACCGGGTACCACCAGAACGTTGTTTTCGTACTGATGGTTCGCGGGGTCAAATGAAATCGCCGGATGGTCGAGGCTGTAGACCAACGTGTCCGACTCCATCGCAAAGGAATTGCCGATAAAAGCGATCACGGTGTCGATCCCTATCGCCGCTGGTGTGTAACACCAGGTCGCCCTTCCGTTGGCGCCGGTGGCCGCAGTGCTCGCGCCTGGATTGGCGCCGTAAACGCGAAATGCAATATCCAAGCCTTCGATCTGGTAATCTAGAATGGAATTCGAACACACCGTCTCACCGGGAACAAGATTCAAATCCTCCGTGTTTCCGGCGCTCGACAGGCTGAGTGGCGGCGGATACAGTTCGATAAACAAAACGTCCTCACCGGGTGTCCCGGTGCCACCTACCACCCGAACGGTGTCCACGCCGTAATCGTTGACGGTGTAGCACCACTGCGCTCTACCCCACGTGTCGGTCACACACGAACCCGTCTGCGGATTGGTCCCCAGAACTTCCATTTTAATTGTCTCGTCAGCCGAGGCCGGGGTCGTCTCCAGGTAAACACAGATCTGGCCACCGGGAACGGCACCCCGCTTTTCTGAAATTCCGTGGTAGTTATCGTCGAAAATCGCGCTGATCGGCGCGAAAATAAGCACCATCCGACGACTTTGCAGATAATCGCCGCCCGGGAAGTTGTAGGTAATCACGGCTGTCACGGTGTCAACACCGATAAAATCCAGCGTGTAGCTGAATTGTGCCCTGTTGTTAAAATCAGAAATCACTGTACCCGATCCCGGGTTGGCCCCGGTCACGGCAAAGTCCACCGGGTGCGGATCAATCGGCCGAGATGTCAGGAAACTGACCTCGATCTCGCTGCCGGGCAATTTGTAGTAAGTCCCACCGTCCTGGTACGCGCTTTCGCCGTCCACGACCAGGCCGACCGGCCGGATATCAAAACCACGGGTGCTGCCGGAAGTTGCGCCTGAGCCCAGCTGTACGGTGGCGTTAACTGTCTGGCTGCCCGGACGATCGGGTATAAAATTGAAAACAGCGACTCCGAGTGGATCGGTCGCAACCGTACCGGCGGCGGTATTGTCGCCCGTAACGTCAAACGATACGTCGAAATCCCGTCGGGCGGGGTCCAGTTTTGCGCTCATCTGCATGAATTCACCGGGCATCAGGGTACTGATGGGCAGGACATTGATCGAAACGTCGGGCGCGGAGACGAGGGTTTCCAGGCGAATCAGTGCGCCGCCGGTGCCGACTGTATATACGTCGCACGCGGCGGTTCCCGTGATGCCGTTCAGCGGCACACCGCCCGTGAGAACATTCGCGTCGTGCACCCAGGTCATACCATCGAAGTGATACACGCGGCCATCAGACCCCACACCCCATACGTCATTTACGGCCGATCCCCACAACGCGTTCAGGGGAACCGGCGTATCCAGTACATCGATGGTTGTCGCCGTCCGGGCGTCTAGACGACCCACCAGCGGTTCGGTACCGGCGACAAACACCTCACCGTTCTGCTGCCACATGTCGACGACCCGAACCTGCTGCCCGGGGCCGAACACGTCTGCTATCGGCGTCCGTCCGCCGTCGTCGTAACGATGGACATATCCCACATCGGTGCCGACCAGCAACATCGTTCTGTTGTCGGCGTGGTACGAAACCGTGGCGGCCGTGCACGGGGTGGGGCGGTCGTCCAGAACTGTCCAGGAAACGCCGTCGAACTGAAACACGCGCCCGCCGCCAGCGGTTTGTCCAACAGCGTACACTTCATCGGCGTCCACGCCGGTCACGTCCAGCAGGCTCAACACGGGAAGCGGGGTCGTCGTAAAGCCCGTGCCGTCGTAATGAACAACGCTGCCGAGCCAGTCCACAGCGAATACGTCGTCAGACGCGCTTCCCCACACGGCGCCAAGAAAAGCAGGCGCCTCCGCGCGACGCTGCCACTCCAGACCGTCGTAGCGGTACAGGCCGTTTCCGCCCGTCAACCACACGTCGTCCGCCTCGTCGATCCACACGTCGGTTAAATTCAGAATACCGGGTCCACCCTCTTCGCCCCACAGATCGAAACTGCTGCCGTCGTAGTGATAGATAAAATGACCGGAAACGCCAAACACGTTGTCCGCTGTTTTGCCGAATATGTCCGCAGGTGTGCCAACATCGAGGTTAGTTGCGGATTTCTGCCAGGTAGAGCCATTGTACCACGTGATGTAACCGTTGGCCGTTACGCCGACGAGTTCATTCGATCCCGTTATCCACGAGATTTCGTGTTCGGGTTGTTCAGACAAAAGGACCGGTTGTGAACTGCCGTTGGATGTGTACACCTTGTTGAGCGATACCTGGTACACGGCGCCGGATATTTCCGCGATATCGACATAATCCACAAACTCCGGCCCGTGTCCGGCCGACCCCCCGTTGTTGTAAAACACCGCGTGATCGATGAGTACCGACCGGCCGTTTGAAAAATGGTAGTTACCCCCTCCGTACCAACCGCCTCCCGGTCTTGGTGCAAGTGTCACAACCCGGTAACATTCATAGTAGAAGTACCGGGGGTCGGGCCCGGGATCCGTCCACGACTCGCACTGCAGCGACTGTGTTGTCCACGAACCGCTATCCAACGTATGGACAGCGTTACTGTTGTTAACAATCACGTCACCATCTGACACCACGACGTCCAGTACATCCCCATTCACACCGACGAAGCGGCTCCACGCCAGACCGTCGTAGTGGTAAACACCGGGATTACCCACCGCCCAAACGTCGGTGTCGGTGACGGCCCACACCGCTTTCAGGGTGGCATCGGTTCCGCTGTCCATCGGCGTCCACACCGCACCGTTATAATGAAGGATGGTCCCGTGTAATCCGACCACGTACACGCTGGTATCGGACAGGGAGTACACGCCGGTCAGCTGTGGATATAACAGGGTGGTATCGAGCCGTTTCCAGGCCATGTCGGGGCAGACGGGTTGCGCGAGCGGTGCGGCGCCGAGGATTAAGAGCAGCAGGGCGATCGTCAGGGGGAGGATCACGACCGGCCGCCGGTGAACGGCCGGCCGGTATCTAGTTTGAAACCGGGATGATGGGGCCGGTTTGACTTCTTTCAGTCTCAAGAGAGCCTCCCGGTAGTTATATAAATAGTAACAAACGGATGGATGCTCCGAAAGCAGTAAATGACCCGCGGGTCCGCAACTTCACCCGCCCAAAATAATGCTTGTCGGAAATGCCCGGCTCATCACAATATTGCCCCTGAAAGCTGGTTTATACCTTGGATCCTGCACTCAGAAAAAAACCCCATGCCCGCTGGCGGGCCCGTCTCCACGAGGTCATATTCGAGGCCGATACGACCGCGGGCAAAGTATTCGATATCGCCCTCATTATATGTATCCTGATGAGCGTGGTGGCGGTGATGCTGGATTCGGTAGCCCCGATCCGCGAGCAT
Organism: uncultured bacterium; assembly: GCA_964443465.1. Lineage (GTDB taxonomy): Bacteria > Krumholzibacteriota > Krumholzibacteriia > WVZY01 > JAKEHA01 > CAYUDF01. The sequence continues at coordinate 5,921 of CAYUDF010000020.1, read as the reverse complement.
CACGGCGCCCTGCTCAACGGTATCGAATGGTTTTTCACGATCCTGTTCACGATCGAGTACATCCTGCGCCTGATCTGCATTGGCCGGCCGGTGAAGTATGCGACCAGCTTTTTTGGCGTGATCGATGTGCTCGCCGTGATGCCCACTTACCTCGATCTGCTGTTTCCCGGCACGCACTTCCTGTTTGTAATCCGTATCCTGCGCCTGCTGCGGATCTTTCGCGTGCTCAAACTGGTACAGTTCGTCGGGGAAGCCAACGTGCTGCTAAACTCGCTAAGGGCCAGCAGCCGCAAGATCACAATATTCCTGTTTGCGGTGGTGATGATCGCCGTCATCATGGGTTCTCTGATGTACGTGATGGAAGGCGAGAAACACGGTTTCACCAGCATTCCCACGAGCATCTACTGGGCGATCGTTACACTTACTACCGTCGGCTACGGCGATCTCTCCCCGGCAACCGGCGCCGGCAAAACGGTGGCGGCCATGCTGATGATCCTGGGTTACAGCATCATCGCCGTACCCACCGGCATCGTGGCGTCGGAGTATTCAATGTCACGCCGGAAACAGGTCACCACCCAGAGCTGCCCGCAGTGCAGCGCCGAGGGCCACGACGCGGACGCTATACACTGCAAACACTGCGGCGCCGACCTGCACTAAGTAAGGCCCCTGAATTAAAACTGGTTGTTGTGGTTCACGGGCCGGATCGGTTATTCTGTTTTTCCTTTTACAACTATCAACTATAAGGAGAAAAACCATGAGCAGCACATTCAAGAAAATCGAACTTACGGGAACATCGGAAAAAAGCGTGGAAGACGCGGTCAATACAGCGATAAGCAAAGCGTCGGAATCGGTCCGCGGCATGCGGTGGTTCGAGATCACCGAGATCCGCGGCGCCATCGCCAACAACGACGTGTCGCAATGGCAGGTCAGCCTCAAAGTCGGCTTCAGCGTCGATTAGCCGGATATCGGCTTGCCGAAGAAAGAACTTGCGCAGCGGGCACGGTGGTTGCAACTTCCCTTTAAGGAAGACCAACAAATATAGTCTCCAACTGAGCCCATCTCCGGGCAATCGCAATAAGCCTTTATTTATCAGCAAGTTACATGACACCTGAGCAGCACCTTACCTACGTCGGCCATGCAACCGTCCTCATTGAGATGGATGGTGTTCGGCTACTCACGGATCCGATTCTGCGAAACCGGGTGAGCGGTATCCGCCGCCAGTCGCGGTCGGTCCACCCCGCGTGGCACCGGGACCTGGACGCCGTGCTGATCTCGCATCTGCACCTCGACCACCTCGACCTGCCGTCGCTTCGGTTGCTGGACCGGGATATCCACGTGATCGCCCCGGCCGGAACGGCTGATGTCCTTTTCGGAGAAGGGTTTAGCAACATCGAGGAAGTCCGGATCGCCGACTCCACCCACGTGGGTCCGGTCAAAGTCACCACGACTTACGCCCACCACGAAGGTTCGCGGTACCCGTTTGGGCCGGCCGCCGACTGCGTGGGTTATCTGATCAACGGCAGTTCGTCGGTGTATTTCGCCGGCGATACCGATGTTTTTCCGGAGATGGCAACCCTCGATTCTGACCTCGACGTCGCGCTGCTGCCCGTCTGGGGCTGGGGCCCGACGCTGGGCAACGACCACATGTGCCCGCGCAGGGCGGCGGAATCGCTGTCGCTGCTCCGGCCCAAAGTGGCCGTCCCGATCCATTGGGGCACTTTTGCGCCAATCGGCCTCGGCTGGATCCAGCCGCGTTTCCTCGAAGATCCGCCACACCAGTTCAAGGGGCACGCCGGTGATATCGCCCCCGATGTGGACGTCCACATTGTAAACCCTGGAAATTTCGTTCGTTTCGGCCGATAATCTCCCTGTGATTCCTATTTCCGGTTTTTCTTTTCTCCGCCTGCTCCGGCGAGTCGTGTTCGTGTGGGCCGTCGAAGTGCTGGGGCTGTGGCTGATCGCACGGCTGCTCCCGGGCCTGGAGGTGCAGGGTGTGCCCACCGCGGCATGGGCGGTGGTGGTCATCTCACTGCTCAACGCGATTGTCCGCCCCGTCATTATACTGATGACGCTACCTTTTACCGTCCTGTCGTTCGGGTTTCTGATCCTCGTATTAAACGCGTTTATTCTCTACATGGCCGGCCATCTGGTACAGGGGCTCACCGTCTCCGGTCTACCCACGGCTGTTTTTGCCGCGTTCGGGCTGACGGCGATCAACACCTTCTTCACAGCGCTGTTTTCTCTGAACGACGAAGATTCTGTGTATCGGAACATCATGCGCCGAATCGCCGGTCGCAGCGTGCCCCCCGAAACACACGACAAGCCGGGGTTGATTGTGATCGAGATAGACGGGTTGTCGGCACCCGTGTTTGAAGCGGCACTGGGAAAGGGGTACCTGCCCACGCTGTACAAGTGGTTGCACCGGGGCAGCCATAAACTGGCCGGTTGGGATTGCGGCCTGCCGTCGCAGACTTCGTCGAGCCAGGCGGGCATCCTCTACGGAAACAATTTTGACATACCTGCTTTCCGCTGGTTCGAAAAAGAGACGGGCAGAATGATGGTGTCGAACCATCCCGGCGACGCCACGGAAATTGAAAAACGGGTTTCCAGCGGCGAGGGATTACTGGCGGGAAACGGATACAGTTTCGGCAACTTGATCTCCGGCGACGCCCGAATCAGCCTGTTGACACTGAGTACGATGGGTGACCCGGCGCGACACGTCCGCGAGGGTTACAGCGGCTTTTTTTACTACCTGGTCAATCCGTATCATTTTACCCGTGCGCTGGTATTGTCGGCGTGGGAAGTGGTGGTGGAACTGTGGCAGAGTGCAAAAGCTCGTATTGCCCGCATCCAGCCACGGGTCGCCCGCGGCGGTAGTTTTCCGTTTTTACGCGCCGCTTCGACTGTGTTCCTTAGAGAGATCAACGTATCGTTATTAATAGCGGAGATGTTCGGCGGTGCGCCAATTGCGTATGCCTCTTTTGTAGGTTACGACGTGCTCGCCCACCACGCCGGTCCCGCGCGTCGCGACGCGATGCGCCACCTGCTGGACATCGACCGCAAGATCGCGATGATAGCCCGCGCGGCCGAGGACGCGCCGCGGCCGTATTACTTTGTCATTCTTTCCGACCACGGACAGAGTTCCGGCGCCACGTTTAAACAGCGTTACGGAACCACGCTGGAACAACTGGTCCAGTCGCTGTTGAAGGGTGACCACACCGTCCGTACCTTCGGCGGCACCAACGAGGAATGGGGGCACCTGAACGCATTGCTGTCTGAAGCGGCACGACACGGCGGTGTGGCGGGGCGTACCATCCGGCGCATGCTTCGGCGGCGAACGCGAGACGGCTACATCGACCTCGAACCCCCCGATACGCCGGAAGAACGGCGGCTGTCAAAACTCCGGCGCCGCAAGGCGCCCCCACCGCCGCCACCGGACCCTGCGAGCGTGACGGTGTGTGTGTCCGGAAACCTCGGCCTGATCTATTTCAATGATATTGCGGGCCGTGTTCCATTCGAAAAAATAGCGGAGGACTACCCGGGCCTGCTGGAGGGTATGGCGGGGCACCCGGGAATCGGGTTCCTGCTGGTACACTCGGAGCGCCACGGTCCGCTTGTCCTGGGAAAAGACGGGGTTCGCTACCTCAAGGAAAACCGGATCGACGGGAAAGATCCACTGGAGCATTTCGGGCCGCGAGCGGCCGATCATCTGCGCCGTATGGACACGTTTCCCCACGTCGGCGACATCGTCGTCAACAGCGCCTGCGATCCGCTGACCAGCGAGGTTGCGGCGTTTGAGGAACTGGTCGGATCCCACGGGGGACTGGGCGGGCCCCAGACGGATGCATTTATCGTATACCCCAAAGCGTGGGGCGAAGACAACATCGAGATCACCAACTCCAATGACGTCTACTGGTTACTCCGCCGATGGTACAAAAAGCTGACCTAAACAGGGTTGATTCCGTCCGCTCGATGTGACACCATACGCGGTACCTCTGGGGAGATCTGGCCCAAAACAAAGGACCGTTTTTGGCAACTTATATCCTGGGTATTCTGGCGACCGTAGTTCTGATCGCTTGTGGTTATATCGCCATAACGCTGATCCGGATCACCCGATTCCGAAGGGTGTGGACGCTGATAGCGATATCCGCAGGTGTGGTTGCGACGGCATACGCCATCCTTCTGTTTACAGCACCGCCTGCAATCCCGACACAACTGTTGTACCTGGCAACTTCGATTATTGTGTTCGTGGGACTCGTCAGTCTGCGCCCCCAGTTCGCCACTTTCCAGACGTCGATAGACCAGTTAAACGCCGCCGACAACCGGATGGTGGAGACCCGGCGCACGCTGGATGACGTGTTGCACAATGCTCCGCTCGTCGTGTTTGCCATCGACAACGACGGCATATTCACCATGTCGGAGGGCCGTGCTCTGGAAGCCCTGGGGCTGGCTCCCGGTGAAGTCGTGGGCCAGTCGGCTTTTGAGATGTACCGTGACTATCCGGAAATTCTATCCAGCCTTCGCACAGCCCTGGCGGGCGAGGAGGTCGTCGGCACAACCGACGTTGTCGACCGCTCTTACGAAGTGTCTTACGCCCCAATCCGGGATGGGCGGGGCAAGGTCAACGGTGTCTTTGGTGTTTCCGTCGACGTGAGTAAACGAAAACAAACCGAAGCCCAGTTGCGCGCCACCAAGGAACGATTCCGCGCGTTGCTGGAGACCACCAGCGACTGGGCGTGGGAGGTCGACTCGGACACTGTTTACACCTACTCCAGCCCCAAAGTGCGCGACCTGCTCGGTTATGAGCCTGACGAACTGATCGGCAAGACGCCGTTCGATACCATGGGGCCCGAAGAAGTCGCACCCGTGCGCGCAAAATATCAGCGTCATCTGGACAACAGAGAACCGTTCGCCGGGTTGGTAAACACGTGCCTTCACAAGGACGGTCACAGGGTGGTACTGGAGACCAGTGGTGTACCGATCTTCGACGCCGAAAACAATCTCATCGGCTATCGCGGTATCGACCGCGACATCACGCTGCGCACACGGGCCGAACAGGCGCTGCGCAAGGAAAAGGAAACGGCCCAGACGTACCTGGACATCGCCGGTGTTCTCATGGTTGTGATCAATGCTGACAGGACGGTCCAACTCATCAACAGGAAAGGGTGCGAGATCCTCGGGTACAGCGAACCGGAGATCGTCGGAAAGGACTGGTTTGACAATTTTCTTCCTGCCGACAACCGAGACGCGGTTGGCCGGGGTTTCGAGGGTCTGGTCGCCGGCAACATCACACTGATGGAGTACTACGAAAATCCCGTTCTTACATGCGACGGCGAGGAAAAACTGATCGCGTGGCACAACACGGTCATCCTGGATGAAAATGATAAAGTCATTGGAACGCTCAGTTCGGGCGCCGACATCACCGATCGGCACCGCGCGGAACAGGAGCGGCAGGAACTGGAAACCCAGCTGCAGCATTCACAGCGCATGGAAACCATCGGAACGCTGGCCGGCGGCATTGCCCACGATTTCAATAATATACTGTTTCCGATCCTGGGTTACACCGACCTCGCCATGGAAGACATTGGCCAGGGCCATCCGACCTATAAAAACCTTGCCCAGGTCGTCAAGGCGGGCCATCGGGCCAAGGAACTGGTCGAACAAATCATGGTGTTCAGTCGCCAGATGGATCGCGACGTCGGACCGATTCATCTTCACTTGATTGTACGTGAAGCGTTAAAATTTATCCGTGCATCACTCCCGACTACAATCGAAATTCAGCAGAACGTAAACATCGAATCGGGCGTGGTCACGGCAAACTCCACGCAGATCCATCACATGCTGGTCAATCTGTGCACCAATTCAGCGCATTCCATGCGAGACACCGGTGGAATGATACGCGTGGAGTTGCAGCCGTTTGA
>CAYUDF010000019.1:0-12591 GCA_964443465.1 uncultured bacterium | reverse complement strand
ACTGGAGTTGAACGACGAGATTGCGGCGCTGGTGCGAGCCGGCATTCCGCTCGATCCCGATTTTCCGAGAATTAATCTGCGGCCTGAAACCGCAGGACCCGGCAAGTGGCACGATCCCAGCAACCGTGGCCTGGATTGTGAAGTCTACAACCCGGCATATTTCATGCCCCAGACCGTTTGCCGGTTTACACCGCGGCAATCCCGCGATTGTTTTCAGCCGATATATGGGTTAGAATGTCTCGATACCGGCGAACCGACATACGGGCAACCGGTGGCTTTCTGGTCTGCTGTATTTGAGGACAAAGTGGCCGGAGCTTCTGGAGCCATCGGTGCGAGGTCTGTTGTGTTTGGTTTTCCACCGGTTCTGTTCAACCCCGATGAAATTCGTGGTGCAATTGAAAACGTGCTTTATTCAGAATGGCAATTGCCTGTCAAGTAGTAGCGCCGACGGCTTATCTCCGTTGTCGGTGAAGAGGAGGGACATCGTATAATGACCATCCAACGCCCTCGGGTGAGGGGGGTAGTGTATGCAGTCACATCAATCGCGCTCCTTTGGGTAATCGGCTTAATGCCGTCGCAAGTTATTGCCCAGACGGCACCTGATTCACTCACACTCCAGCCGCCGTTAGACCTGACAGTATCGCGGACACACGATCCGAACAGAAACCAGTTCACCGTGTCCATCACATGGGGAGAATTGCCCGACAGTTTGACGGCGTTTATTCACCCGCCGGACACCACGGGTTGGCACCTGGTATCCATGCCCGATTCTATCAGTGTGCCTCGCAGCAGGGGGGCTTACGCCGGAGACATCGACAGGACGGCCTGGTTCAAGGCGCAACAGGAAAACGGCAGGGTAGGAGAGGGCACACTTGTACTTCAGTACCTGATACGTCGTGAAGAACAGTGGTTCGGTCAGATTGATGTTGGCGCCGGTTATACGCCGGGCACCTTCATTCCGATCATTTTTACAACGGTTCTCGACGATACCCTTGATCTGGGACTGGAGCTCAGCTTTTCAGAGGGAAACATAGACGGGCAGGCCGAGTTTATCGTCGGGATGGAAGACTTCGAAGGGTTCCACATATGGCGGGGAATTGAATCCGACGGCAGCGACCTAGTGGTTATTGGAGAGATTTCCAAGGAGGAAGCCGACAGAGCTGGATCTCCAGGCGGTAATTTTGTTGATTCCCTCTATCTCTATGTGATTATTCCGTCGTTGAGAAATTTGAGTGTGTATTACTCCCCGTTCACCATCGAATGTCTCGGGTTTGAGATACATGCGGATCTCGAATACAACGAATTCTGGTGGTTTGATTGCAACGCCGTTAACGGGTTTACCTACTATTATCTTGTAACCAATTTTGACCGTGGGTACAACGTGCCTTCGAGTCGCCAGGGCCTCCAAAAGGAAGGCCGTTGTCAACCGCCGGCGGACAATGAGCCCTTGTCCCCCGAATGCCAGGATGAGCTGTTTCAAATCCGAATTGAGGTCGATGCGAAAGAAAACCTGGAAGCGGTATACGCAGTGCCCAACCCCTATCGGACTGGTGGCAGTCGGCTGACAACTGAGAACTACCACAATTTTCCCGATGACATGGTCCGATTCGTAAATGTACCGATTGAATGCAAGATCAAAGTATTCAACGTTGCCGGAGATTTGATCTGGGAACACCAACACAACGGCCCCGGTGGTAACATCGAGTGGGACGTAAGGAATCAGAGCGACGAGGATGTCGCTTCTGGAGTGTATGTGTTCAAGATCGAGGATACGACCGGCGGTACGGTATACGGGAGACTTGTAGTAATACGCTGATTCATCCGATCAGTGACCTGGAAATGAAAGCTCGCGCCGGGACCGGCGCGAGCTGCCCCGCAAATCGCCCCACTGATATTGTCAGATACGAACAGCCGGCGTACCGCAAACACGGCGCGCCGAAATAGAGTCTTTACACCGGTACGGTATGAGTTTTCGAATTTTTACAGAAGCACTGGCAAAGTCTGCCGCAATCCCGGTCCTTTGGATTGTTGTACTGACGGCTGGTTGCGGCAATGAGCCGTTCATCGGAGACCAGGTTAAAAACCTGCCCCCCGAAGTGTGGCTATCCGCTGCGCCACCCGAAGGGACAGCCGATACATATATTATCCACATGTATTGGGGGGGGTGGGATCCCGACGGCGAGATTGCATATTACGAGTATTCGATCACCGATAACGAATACGGCGCATTTGATCCCGGGGATACAACGGGTTCCGACAAATGGTCCCGGGTATATTCGAACGATTCGACTTTTACGTTCACAGCGGACCAGTTGGCTGATTCCAACACAAGTTCTCTGGTCACCCGATTTCAACGAACCCATACGTTTTTTATTCGGGCCGTCGACATGGCGGGCATGCCGTCATCGACACCTGATTATCGGTCGTTTACGACTTGGACTTTGTCGCCATCGGTGCACGTCCAGGTTCCCGTCAGGCGTCAATTTAACCCGGCCAATGTACCCGCGATAACGACTTACCGGTGGGAAGCGACCGACTACATCAACACGACCCAGCAGAAACAGGAACCGGTTTCGGTCCGCTGGATACTCCACCCCGTTGCCGCCGACAATTTTCAGAAAGCGATCGACTGGGTCCGAAACAACCTGGATTCGGATGAGTGGTCCGACTGGCACGACTATCACGCTCCGGGAGATTCCGGCAAGTTCTGGACAACGCCACCTACGGATTTTGGCAACTACGTGTTTGCCATCCAGGCGAAAGACGAGGCCGGCGCGGTAACGCCAGTGTTTGATGAAACCCATAACGTGAGACGAATACTGGTGTCCCGTCGCACCACCGGGCCCCAACTGACTGTAACCAACCAATTCGTTGGGTCCATCGTAACCGCTGTCCAGACAACTCCTATCACCATCATCGATCTGCCCGCCGGTGTGCCGGTTCAGTTCCGCTGGTCGGCGACGGCGGAGGCGTACGGCGGCACGGTGGTCGGGTACCGGTACGGATGGGACATCGCCGACCTGACAGATCCGGATCAATGGGACGTGGACTGGACTCCGTTCACTACGACTTCCGCCGTGTCGATCCCCAAGAAGTATTTTTTTGGCGTTCACACGTTTTCGATCGAAGTCGTTGACAACTCCGGATCGGTTTCCAGGATCGAAGTTAAAGTCAATATCATTCAGTTCACGATGTCGAGGAATCTTCTCCTGGTTGACGACTACTGGGAGAATCCGGAACACTCGGGTTTTACGATCACCGGAGGGGCCGTACCCAGCGACGAAGAGCACGACGCTTTCTGGGCCGAGATGTTGAACGATCTCGACAGCTTTGATCCTGTTTCCGATATCCTCGAAGTCCGCGGCGGCGACATCTTTCCGATCTCGGTGCTCGCCAACTTCAAATCGGTTATCTGGAACGTCACCGGCGGTTGGGCTTTGACCGCCCAGGCGACGCCACTGTTGTCGTCACTCGTTAACTTTCGCAGCAAAGATCCGACTAAAAGTGTCTCGTCGGGCGGCAAGGTGCAGCCAAACATCCTCTCTCTGTTTATGGCGGCCGGTGGACACGTCCTTGTGTGCGGCGAACAACCGCTCTCGCTGGTGATAAACAGGGCGTACTTTACCAAACCGGTAAAGTTTCCGATTCTGCTCAAGTTCGAGCTGGAAGGGGAACAGACGGGGCGGTATGCCGACCAGATTGGGGATAACTTCTACGTCGGAGATGAGTCCTTCGCATATCTTGATGCCTGCGTCGGTCACCTGGATATTTCCTACCCTAACTTTAACAATCTCCGCCGCCACGGAGATAACGGGTGTGGCGTGTACACCAAACGTAACGTCGAACTGCTTGGAGAAGGTTTCAGGGAAGCGATCCCGCTGGATCCTGAGTTCCCCCGGTTGACACTGCGGCCGGAATCCGCCGGACAGGGCAAGTTCTACGCCCCCGACAGCCGCGGCTTAAACGCCGAAATGTACAACTCTCCGTACTTCGAGTTTTGTGGCTACGTGGACAATCCGGGGGTCCGGGGGTGCTTCGAGCCCATTTATGCGAACGGTTGCCTCAATACGGAGTCGGTGATCTACGGCGCGCCCGTAGCGTTCTGGTCGTCGACTTACGCGCACGTTCTGCCCGATATCACCGTGGGCGCCGTTGCGGCCCGCAGCGCCTTTTTTGGGTTTGAACCGGTGTTTTTCAACCCGGCCCAGGTCAAACCGGCGATCGAATACATCCTGTTTGACGAGTGGCAACTGCCGCGGAAATAGTTTGTGGGTGTGTGTATACGATTGTATATTTGAAGTGAATCCCCACCCGTAACGATAACGTGATCGGAATCGAATCGCCGAAGAGGGAGGAAGCGATGCGACGTCACAAATCGGGATGGGTCCTGATCTCCGCCATTCCCGTTCTTCTTGCTCTTGTCACCCTGCTCCAGTCCGGGTGCTCCCGCGAATCTGCCCCCGGCGTATACAAAAACGAACCACCCACCGTATGGATTGCGGCCGGCCCGCCCGAAGGCTCCAAAACGACCGGATATACGATCGGATTTGAATGGGGAGGCTGGGACCCCGACGGCAAAGTCGATCACTTTGAGTATTGTATCACCGACAACAACGGCGCCTTTGCCCCCGAAGACACGACCGGCTCCGGCTACTGGACGGATATCACCGGCAACAACGGAGAGTTTCAGTTCTCGGCCGACCAGCCGGGTGATGATGACGGCGGAGACCTGGTGGCCGAATTTCAGCGCTCGCACACATTTTTTATACGGTCCGTGGACGACCAGGGAAAACCATCACCGGTTCCGGCGTACCGGTCGTTTACCGCGACAACTCTGTCACCCGAAGTCGAAATTACGTTTCCACGACGCGCCGAACGCAATCCCAGCTACGTCCCGCCGATCTCGACCTTTCGCTGGATCGCAACGGATTACGATGACAACGATTTGACCCCACGGGCGGCCGAATCTGTTTCGTGGATTATGGAGCCGGCGATTAACCACAACCACGACTGGGATGACACGATCGAGTGGATCCGGAATCTGCCCGTAGACTCTCCGGAATGGGGCGACTGGGTGCCGTACGAGACACCGGATGCCGGCGGTATGTCCTGGACCACGAGACCACTTGATTTCGGAAATTATATTCTGGCCGTGCGCGCGCGGGATGAAGCCGGTGCAATCACACCCGTTTTTGACAAAGATAAAAATATGATGTGGGTGCTGGTACATCGCTACGACGGAGGCCCGCTCCTGACTCTGTACAACCCATATATGGGCAGTATTGCCACGGCTGTACACAACTCCCCGCTCGTGATTATGGACATGCCGGCCTCAGTTCCGATCGAATTCGAATTCACCGCGCGGGTGGATGGGTACGGTGGTACGCTGATCGGGTACCGCTATGGATGGGATATTCCCGATCTGGATGATCCCTTCGGCTGGGAAGTCGACTGGACGCCGTTTCAGCTTGATGCGCCGGGCGAGCACGCCCGCGTTGTATTGCCGCCAAAAACGTTTAACTACGGGACACACATCTTTCGCGTTGAGATAATCGACAATTCCGGATGGAGATCGTCACTCGAAATCAAGATCAACATCATCCAGATGCCCATGACGAGAAGTCTCCTGCTGGTGGACGATTTTGTCGAAGGTGAGGGCGCGGGGTGGGATAATCCCGTGGGCCGGGGGATACTACCCGATGACAACGAGCACGACAGTTTCTGGGAAGAAACCCTTTCCAATGTCGACGGGTTTATTCCCGTTGCCGATGTGCTCGAAGTGAATTCCGGTGACGTGATTCCTTTGTCCCAGCTGGCCGATTACAAAGCGATTATATGGAGCGTGCTGGGACAGGTGGACCAGCCCACACACCAACCCGCCTTACACGACCTGATCAAGTTCCAACCGGTAGACGAGTGGAATTACCGTTATCCGCGTGGGAAGGTAGCGACCAACGCGCTGGCGCTGTACATGGCGGCGGGGGGACACACGCTGATCTGCGGGCAGCAGCCGTTGTCCACAACGATCAACAGAACGTATGCACCGGATGTCCGATATCCGGTAATGTTCGAATACGAGCTGGACCTCCGCAGGACCGGTCAGGATACACCTCCCGATCCGGAAAACCCGACAGGGAACGACGCTTACGCCTTCCGAGACCTGTGCCTGGAAGCCATGGACTTTGCCTGGACCGACGGCGACCGCTGGCGACCCGGTGGATTTGTGTGCCCGGAGCAATCGCGTAACAACCCGCCCGGGACCGAACGCGACATCACCATGCGGGGGGCGAGCCCGATCGATCCCGCATTTCCGCAGTTGTGGCTCAGGCTCGAAACGGCAGAGCCCGGCCGATGGTACGATCCGGCCCTACGCGGTCTGGACGCCGAGTTGTACAACCCGTCGTACTTCCTCCAGTCGTGTCAGTATGCTCCTTCACAGTCGCGCGACTGCTTTGAGCCTGTTTACGGTCTGCAATGTCGGGATACGGCTGTGCCTGGATTTAACCAACCGGTGGCGTTCTGGACGTCTGTTTATGCGGACGTGGTGGCGGACGCGCCCGGCGCTGTTGGCGCGCGGAGCGCCGTATTTGGTTTTCCACCCGTCCTGTTTAATCCTCCCGACAGCAAACGCGCGATCGAATACATCCTGTTTGACGAATGGCAACTGCCGCGGGTGCAGAATTGAGGTCGCTTTATGAAACGATTCGTATCTATCGGATATATGCTGCTCGTAGTTCTGCTGTCTGCCGTGATCGGGTGTTCCGACGATCTGTCGCACGGTACTTACAAAAACAAACCACCCACGGTATGGATCGAAGCCGCCCCCCCCGAGGGTAGCCTGTCGAGCTACCGGATCGAAATCAGCTGGGGTGGGTGGGACCCCGATGGCGGAATCGATCACTTCGAGTACTGTATTACCAATAACAACGGTTCGTTTGATCCGGCTGACACAGCCGGTACCGACAAGTGGGAACACACTGGAAAAACAAGCGACGTGTTTGTGTTCTCGGCCGACGTACTGGTCGACAGCGTAGCGGACGATCAGGTGGAAGAGTTCCGGCGTTCGCACACTTTTTTTATCCGGTCGGTGGACAACGAAGGTCTGCAGTCCACATCCACTGCGTACCGGTCGTTCACGGCGTACACTCTGTCGCCAGCTGTGGTTATCACCGCGCCGAGGCGCGTTGGATACAATCCGGCGAACGTCCCACCCATTTCGACATTCCGGTGGATTGCGCGGGACTATATAGACGACAGCCTGGCTGGGCAGAATCCCGATTCTGTGTCGTGGTTGCTGGAACCGCTAATCAACCACAGCGGCGACTGGAACGAGGCGATCGAGTGGGTGCGGAACCTGCCGGTGGACGATCCAGTGTGGAACAGGGATGGCGGGGGGTGGGTGTGGTACGGCGCGCCCGGGGACAGCGGAACATTCTGGACGACTCCGCCCATGGACTACGGCAACTACCTGTTCGCTATTCGCGCGAAGGACGAAGCGGGCGCCGTTACACCGGTTTTTGACGAAGCAAATAACATGCGCCGCGTCATGGTTACGCTGCGTACCACAGGTCCGCTTCTCACTCTGAGGAATCCGTTTTTCGGCAGTGTATCTACCGCGGTATGCTATACACCGCTGACCATCGTGGATCTGCCGGGCGGTGTACCCGTTGATTTCAGCTGGACTGCCGATGCGAGTGATTACGGCGGTATCGTTGTCGGATACCGTTACGGGTGGGACATCGCCGATCTCGAAGATCCCGCGCAGTGGGAGATCGATTATACCCCGTTCCCGCCGGGTAATCCGGCAACGGCAAGATTGCCGCAACCGTGGGTGTACTACTTCGGAACACACGTGTTCACGCTGGAAGTGATGGATGACAGGGGCATGTGTTCCCGCATCGAGATCAAGATCAACTTCATACAGTTGCCGATGACGGAGAGCCTGTTGATGGTCGATGATTTTGTCGAGGGTGAGCAGGCGGGGTGGCTGGACCCGGTGGGCCGGGGTATTCTGCCCAGCGATGAAGAACACGACCAGTTCTGGCTGGACATGCTGGGCAACCTCGACGGGTTCAGCGAAGTTCGCGATGTCCTCGAGGTTCGTACCGGAGACGTCATTCCGCTGACAAGTCTGGGTAACTACAGGTCGATCATCTGGAGCGTGCTCGGTCACGTCGACCAGATGAGGGCGTATCCCGTACTCTACGATCTGATCAAATTCACTCCCGAAGAACTTTATTCCGGGGGTGGAAACAAGCGTCAGCCAAACCTCATCGCGCTGTTTATGGCGGCGGGCGGCCATGTGATGATTTGCGGACAGCACCCGGTATCGATGTCGATTAATGATACATATACACCGGGCATCCGATTTCCGGTCATGTTTAAATACGAAATGGAATTGAGTGGCATCGGACAGGAGCGGCGCCCGAACCTCGAGTCTCCCAACGGAGACGAGTCCTTTCCGTATTTCGAACTGTGTCTCGAAACAATGGATTTTGCCGACACGGATCAGAACCGGCGCAGGGGACAGTGGCTGCAGTGCCCGATTCACAATGAACGTACGGTCCCCGAAAACCACACTCGCAACCACACGATGCGCGCGGGTATCCCCCTGGATCCCGATTTTCCAGGAATCGAGCTGCGACCCGAGACCTCGGATCCCGGCAAGTGGCACGAGATCACAAACAGGGGCCTCGATTGCGAAGTTTACAACCCTGCGTATTTTTTCACCTCGACTGTGTGCCAGTATACGCCGAGGCAATCCCGCGACTGTTTTCAACCGATATACGGTCTGGACTGCCTCGATACCGGCGAGCCGACTTACGGTCAACCAGTCGCGTTTTATACTTCCATGTTTGCCGACAGGATAGCCCCGGCGCCGGGCGCCATCGGTGCAAGATCCGTAGTATTTGGTTTTCCACCGGTTTTATTTAAACCCGACCAGGTTCGACCGGCGATCGAACACGTCCTGTTTGACGAATGGCAGCTGCCGCAGAAATAACTCAGGATGGCCGGTATCCGCGACCTGCGGTCTTTCCCCCTTCGGGCTTGATTTGGGTGTCTAGACGGCCTTATATTTGCTATACTTACAAAGCTAACCCCCTGGTTGGAGGACACCCGTTGCGTTTCAGATTACTCCATTATATTCCTGTTTTTGTCGTTTTACTGGTTGCCGTGGTGTCGCTGGCCACAGCCGGCGCTGACCGTCCGAGCAGCGTAACTCCTTATAAGACATGGGTTTATTTTTCCGATCACGGCGAACGATCGGCCGCCGGGCTGGCCGCCGCTCTCGAAGGGGTCCGTCTTTCTCAGAGATCGATGGACCGGAGGTCTGCCCGCGGCGCCAGGGCCGTGACCGACACGCACGATCTGCCCGTTAATCGTCTATATCTGGACCGGCTGCGCGCGACGGGGTGTTCGATCAAACGGTCCTCAAAATACCTGAACGCCGTCAGCGTAGTCGCCACGCCCGAACAACTCCGCGATATACAGCGGTTGCCCTTTGTATCCAAAGTGGCGCCCGTCCGGCGTTACACCCGTAAACCGGTTGATCCCGCGATCGAAGAATCCGGTTTACCTGCGGCCGGAAAATCCGGCGAACCGTTTACCACACCTTCCGCACTGGATTACGGCGCCAGTTACAACCAGGTCAACCAGATCAACGTCATCCCGATGCACGACGCAGGGTACGACGGTGAAGGCCTCATGGTCGGTCTGTTCGACACTGGTTTCAACCGCAGTCACATATCGCTCCAGCATATCGACGTCGAAGCGGAATGGGATTTTGTTTTCGACGACGGCAACACACGAAACGAATCCGAAGACGTATCCTCGCAGCACAACCACGGCACGCAGGTGTTGTCGGCGATGGCCGGTTACGCGCCCGGCAGCCTGATCGGCCCCGCGTACGCGGCCACGTTTGTGCTGGCCAAGACCGAACGTATGTTCGAAGAAGTCCAGGGCGAGGAGGACGATTTTGTCGCCGCCCTGGAATGGGCCGACAGTATCGGTGTCGACCTGATCACCAGCTCACTGGGTTATTTCGACTGGTACACGTTTGCAGACCTGGACGGCAATACGGCCGTCATAACAATCGCCTGCGATATCGCCGCTTCCAAGGGGATCACGATGGTTGTGGTAGCGGGCAACGAGCGCAACAAGACCTGGGGCCATATCATTACACCGGCCGACGGCGACAGCGTGATTACCGTCGGTGCGGTTGACGCCGGCGGCAACCTGGCCGTTTTCAGTTCGCCCGGTCCCACCTACGACGGACGGATCAAACCGGACGTTATGGCGATGGGTGTGTCCACCCGTCTGGCTTCGCCGTGGGATTCGCTGGGATTTATCACCGGGTCCGGAACCAGTTTTTCCACACCCCTGGTGGCCGGTGCCTGTGTCCTTCTTCTTGAGATGCACGCGGGTTGGGGACCGATGGATGTGAGGACGGCGTTACGCGCCGAAGCGTCAAACTCCGCGTCCCCCAATAACGACTTCGGCTGGGGTATCATCGATGCATACCAGTCTGCCCTGAACGGGGCCACGGGCATCGTGGAATCGATGTCTGTTGAGCTCCAGCTCAACGGTTTTGTTGTAAACGGAACCATTTTCAACGGGGATTCCAGCGGTCGGACGGTGGATGTGGTCCGGCGGCAGGTACGACTGGATGGAATGGGCTGGGAGGCGCCGGAGACGATCACCTCGGGTATTGTTGTACCCGGATCTTCGTCGGCTAACTTTTCCGACAAGCTGGAGGGTGGCGGCGTATTTGAATACCGTATTCAGTTGAGCAGCGATCCGTCGCAAATCACCAACTGGTCCACGATCAAACTGCCGTTTCCAAACACCCTGGCGCAGAACGCACCCAATCCGTTTGTGGTGGGCAGCGGGCTGGACACGGCGATCCGCTACACGATCGGCGGTCTTCCGGCAAACCAGGGTACCAATGCGCCCATCGAATCCTATAGCGAGGTACTCCTCGAGATATACGACGTCCGGGGTGCCCGCGTGGCGACGCTGGTCGACGGTATTCAGTCCCCGCGGGAGTACGAAACCCGGTGGAACGGTTTTGACAGCAACGGCAATCTGGCCGCGTCCGGCGTCTATTTCTACCGCCTGAAAGCTGGCGGGTTATCCATGGCCCGCAAAATGGTTGTCATCCGCAGATAACCACCCACGAACCGGCTAGCTCCCTGAAACTGTGATATATAGCGGTGAAATCGCTTGTATCGGCCTACTGCCGGGTGTAAGTTATGTCCAATATGTAACTCGAATCACCGGCGCGACTACCGTTTGGCGGAGTCCTATGGTCGCCCGCCCGGATAATAACATCGTCTAACATCGGAGTTAATTATGGCTACAAAATATGCGTATTTCTTTGGGGACGGCAAAGCCGAAGGCGGCGCCGACATGCGTAACCTGCTGGGCGGCAAAGGTGCCGGTCTGGCCGAGATGACCAGTATCGATATCCCGGTTCCCGCCGGATTTACGGTCACCACGGAAGTTTGTACCTATTTCATGGAAAATAAAGGCGCGTACCCGGCCGAGCTGGACAGTCAGGTTCGTGACTGCGTTGCGCGAGTGGAAAAAGTGATGGGTGGAAAATTCGGCGACACCGAAGATCCGTTGCTGCTCTCGGTCCGTTCAGGAGCGAGGGTGTCGATGCCCGGTATGATGGACACCGTCCTCAACCTGGGGCTCAACGACGAAACGGTCAAGGGCCTGATCAAGAAAACGGACAATCCGCGTTTCGCATACGACAGCTACCGCCGTTTCATACAGATGTACAGTGACGTGGTGATGGGTGTTGACGTCGAGTACTTCGAAGAACTTCTCGCCGCCAAACGCGAGAAGGCGGGCGTAAAGGTGGACAACGAACTCAGCGCCGATTACCTGGCAGAACTGATCGAAGAATACAAGGGTGTTGTTCAGAAACACGCCGGCAAATCGTTTCCGCTGGATCCGTGGGATCAGCTGTGGGGCGGTCTGGGCGCGGTGTTCAGTTCGTGGGATGTGCCCAGGGCTGTGTCCTACCGGAAAATGCACGGCTACCCGGATCACTGGGGAACCGGTGTTAACGTCCAGTCGATGGTGTATGGCAACATGGGCGATGACTGCGCGACCGGCGTTGCGTTCACGCGCGACCCGGCCACGGGCGAGCGGCTATTCTACGGCGAATACCTGGTCAACGCCCAGGGTGAAGACGTCGTCGCCGGTATCCGTACCCCGCTCCCGATCAACAAGCAGGGCAATACGGGCCTGGAAGACCAGAGCCTCGAGGCCATCATGCCGAAGCTTTACCAGGAACTGGTTGATATCTACCAGCGCCTCGAAAAACACTACACCGACATGCAGGATATCGAGTTCACCATCCAATCCGGCCGGCTGTGGATGCTGCAGACCCGTTCCGGCAAACGGACGGGCCGTGCCGCCGTCCGCATCGCCGTCGAAATGAAAGGCGAAGGACTCATCGACGAGAAAACCGCCGTGAACCGTGTCGAACCCGTGCAACTGGAGCAGCTGCTCCATCCGATGATCGACCCCAACGTGACCGCGAAACCGGTCGCCAAGGGCCTGCCCGCGTCACCGGGC